>NZ_DATBUP010000212.1:0-7116 GCF_036515995.1 Pedomonas sp.
CGCCGCAGCAACGCGGGCTACGTGCCCGATCCGAACAGCCCGCCGCCGGGCATCGATCAGGCCACTTGGGCCGAGATGCTCGCCAAGGCGAAGTCAGCCAAACGTTGATGAAGGAGGCAGCCATGCCGGAAACCAGCAGACTTGTTGGCGTGAAGATCATCGAGGACGTGAAGCACGAGCGGACACACCGCGTGCTGCTCGACCGTCGTGCGCTCAAGCAGGCCATCTCCGAATGGGTGGAGAGCAAGCTGGGCATTGCTGCCAGCGGCGCAGGCGTCAGCGTTAACATCCACTTCGAGACGGAAACTGAGGGGTCGCCTGCCTACTCGGTCGGCACCTGCGCGGAGGTGTGCATCATCCGTGATCTGCGGACGGTGAACCCGGCCGAGGCTGTGGCGGTGCAGGCATGAGTGGAGCAGAGCACACTTCGGGGCCCTGGTCTCAAGGCACCCTGCTGATGACCCGTACAACGCGCCGCTGGCCGGAGCATGAGCGGGTGCAGGCGAATGCCCGCGAACGCCGCAGGGTATTCGCAAACTTCAGCCGCCTCGATGAGGGGCGCAGCCGGGTGCTGATTGCGATCTGTGAGCGGGAAGAGGATGCCCAGCTAGTTGCTGCCGCGCCGGCACTGCTGGAGGCGCTGGAATGGGCCTTGGCAGAGATCGAGGGCAGAACGCGCTACACGTCACCGGTTCAGCGTGAAAACTGCGTGAACCGGGCGCACGCTGCCATTGCGAGCGCGCGCGTTGGAGCGGCTGCGGCAAAGCTGGAGAGGGGGAGGGCAGCATGACGCTGGATGAGCTGATTGCAGCGCTTGAGCAAGCGACGGGGCCGAGCAGGGAGCTTGACTGGCAGCTTTCGGATTACCTTGGCGAGATCCCGGCGCACAGCATTCGAACAGTTGGGTTTGATTACGACTGGTATCGTGCGCCAGGAGGCACCGCGTTGTGGCGGGCGAAAGACGGCGAAGGCCGATTGGTCGAGCTGTGGGAGCCCAAGAAGCGCACCGCCTCCCTCGACGAGGCCCTGACGCTGGTGCCAACGGACTTGGCGATTATCGAATTAGTGCTTGGCTGGGACCCCAGCAGGCCATCGGTTCACCCGGCCGCTGTAGTGCGCTGGTATCCACCCAATGTCGCTCACGACGGCAAGTCATGGCACGCGCAGATTGCGAGCGCAAAAACGCTGCCGCTGACAGTGTGCCTCGCTTCCCTGCAGGCGAGGAGGGCTTCCGCATGACTGACATGAGCACCGCACCGCGTGACGGCTCCCTGATCCGCATCCGGTACCAGACCACAGGCGGCGCTGTCGCTGAGGGCATCTACAGCTGGCGCGCGGGCACGGGCGACTGGCTGAGCGAGAGCGGGGATGGAGCGCTGGCGGATGGCGGGGATCTGATTGGGTGGGAAGGGGTGGAGTGATGAGCGAGAAGCTGTTCGCCATGCAGCACGGCCCATATATCCCGTGGTCGCTCGCTGAGATCATCTACGAGGCTTACGCGGCGCAGTACGGCACCGAGCAGTCAATCGAAAAGCTACACAACCGAGGCGGCTTTAGCTGGCGGGAGGTTGAGGTGATCTTTAGCGGCCTTGCGCGGCGCGAGCCAAAGAAGCTCGACGCGCTCCGCCAGCGGCACCGCATTCCGTACATTTGCCCTGCTCGGGGGAGGTCTTAGCATGACCTACCCCGACGACGTGCTGAAGGCGGCATTGAGAGCTTGCGGCCTTGGCGATGTCACAGATCCGGCAGCCATAGAAATGGCAAGCTGTCAGGACCGGGTGCGGCAATGCGCCAGCGCCATCATGGCCGAGCGGCAGCGGTGCGCGGACGCCTTGGAGAAGCTGCAGCGGCCGGCCTTGGTAATTGATGAAGGCGCGGAGTGCTTCATTCAGGCAGTTGAGTTGGGGGTAGCCAAGGAAGCCATCCTCGGCCAGCAGGAGATTAAGCATGCCAGCTGACGTGGAATTCATAACCGCCGTCATCCGCGCAGGGCGGGACTACCGCGGGCGCGATGACGCAAAGGCCGGCGGGCCGGGCTACGAGTTCGCCGCCACAGCCATCATCCGGGGCGGTACCGCTGAGATCGTCGGCGCCACGGGCAAGCTCACGCGCGGCCTGGCACGGGACATCGAGGTGGCGCTGACCGAGGCGGGAATCAGCAAGGCGCGCTGGGAACGGTTCAACCACCAGTCGCCGCGCACCGTCGAGCGGACGGCGACCGGGGAGGGCGACAATGGGCGGACGTAGTCGGGACGATGGGGTGAAGGCTCACCACTACTGCGGCCTGCTCGTCCTTGCGGGCGTGATGCTGTGGCTGGTGGTGCGGATCGTGGCGGGCGTGGTGCAGGTAATCGGGGGCTGAGATGGGCAAGGCGACAAGGGCAAGGCGGGACGTGCAGGTTCTGGGGCCGACGCCGGAGCGGGCGGCGAAGGGCGCGTTCAAGCTCGTGGACGTGGAGCTGGAGAATCATCAGGATCGGCGGGCGAAGGCTTACCGAGACTTTGCATCCTCGACCATCGACCGCTGGCGCAAGAACCGACTCATCACTGAGAGCCAGTACAAGGCGTGCGATTACTTCCGCGAGGTCTACCAGGCGTCGGGTCTGCTGAGCCGGGTCACGAGCGCATATGAGGGGCGGTCGACGGTCACGGCACGCGGCTTTGGACCGGGCAACACACAGCGCCAGTGCGAGGCTGTGAGCGAACTGCAGCACTGGTTGGGCAAGGACGGGAAACCGGGTCGCCTGCCGGCGAAGTATGCCGACGTGTTCGTCAACGTCGTGGTGTTCGACATGAGTACGGGCGAGGCCGGGTCGCTGGCGGGTTACACCAGCGCCCGGGCAGAGGATCGGGCGAAGCTTTTTGTGGAATTTTGTGCCGATGTGATTGCGATGGATAGGCGGTTTTAGCTGTCTGCCTCTTCGCGGTACTGCCCTGCTTCACACCAGAATAAGACGCCGCCTGAATCGCCGTCGTTCAACGCAAGCAGATTGCGGTTCAGTAAGTCGGCCGCCATCGTGCAGTTTCCAAAGTTATACTCGCCCGGTTCGTTGACATCGAACGTAGCCCAATGGATGCGCATTGATCTGTCCAGAGATGAATTCCGATAGAGCGTGTAAGTTTCTCCGGCGGGCTTTTTCGGCTCATCGGAGCAGCCTGCCAACATGGAGAGAAGCGCTACAATCGGAACGAATTTGAAAGCTAGGACCTTGCTCATCATCTCTGTTTTCTCTTGCTAAGAATAGGCTCGAATCTGAAGACCAAATTGCACTTAGCAATTAACAAAACGTTCACTTGAACGATTGACCGCCCGAGGGCTTCGCGGTAAATATCACCACAATCCAATTGCTGCGCCTCGGCCTCACCGTAAGGCGCGCTAAGACGAAGCCAGCCGCACGCTATACAGCCTGCGGCTTTTTTTATGAGTCATCGATGCAAGGTTTGAACGACGCCGTATTTCGGCGCCTGAAGGACGCTATTCGCTCGGTGGATGGCGTCAAGTTCCCGGTGGGCCGCTCATTTGCCAAGGTGGATGCCAAAGACGTTGCCCTGCTAAGCCAATATCGGTGGCGCAAGCAAGGCCGCTACGCTGCCACGAGGCTGCCCGATGGCTCACTCTTGCTTATGCACCGGCTGCTCTTGAGCCCGCCGGGCGATATGCTGGTTGACCATATCGATGGCGATGGACTCAACAACTGCCGCCATAATTTGCGCGTCTGCACCAATTCAGAGAACATGAAAAACAGAAAGTCGTCAGGCGGTGTCTCGCGCTTCAAAGGGGTATGGCGCGACGGCGATAGATGGCGCGCGACCATCCGGGTCAACGGCAAGAAGATTTGCTTGGGAACCCATCCGACTGAGGAGCGTGCCGCTCGTCGGTATGATGCGGCTGCGAGGCGCTGGCATGGAGAGTTTGCCAAGACCAACAGGGACCTTGGCCTTTTCTACAGGGGCGCTCATTCAGCGTAAGGAGGCGGCATGAGCCGGCACCTCTATCGCCCGGGCCACCAGCGTCAGCCAGTCGAGAGACTGAGAGGGCGCAAGGGGCAGGAGCAGAGGCTGCGGCGGCTGAAGGCCCACGGTGTGACGTGCTCACGGTGCGGACGCATCGGCACGTGGGAGAGCAAGCAGGCAACGGATGCGCTGCCGCTGCTGGTGATTGACCACATCGTCCCGCTGGCCCTTGGCGGCACGGACGAGGACAGCAACACGCGGGTGCTCTGTGAGCCCTGCCACCGAGACGCGACGGCCGAGCAGTTCGGGCACCGCAAGCGGATCGGCTGCGACGAGGATGGCTGGCCGGTCGGCGACCACCCCTGGAGCCGGTGACGGCCGGGCCGGACGGCCCGCCGGGCGCGGCAGGGGCGACGAGGCGCAAGAATATTGCGCGTTAACCAAATATCGTCGCGCGTTAACCATTTGGGCGGGGGGGGTGTCGAAAGTCTGGGCCGATCCGGCCGGACACCGCCCCCCTCTCGAATCTCAACGCTAATACAGGAATTTTTCGGCATGAAACGTCGTCAGCGCATCGACAGCGCCACGGCGGCGGTGAAGGTCATGGCGGGCGCGGCCAAGGGCGAGCTCCTGCCGCCCGAGCACAATCCGCTGCCGGAGGGCGCACTGCCGTTCTGGCGCGCCATCGTGCGCGGGCGCGCGCGCGAGGAGTGGGAAGAGACGCCGGCGTTGCTGTCGACGGCAGCCAGCCTTGCCTGGACGCAGTGGCAGATCGCGCAGGCCCGCGGCTACATCGATGGTTCGGTGCCGATTCCGGATGGGCTTCGGGCTGCTGCCATCCTCTCGCAGCTCAACGAAATGCAAAGGCTCGAAATGTCGTACCTGCGCACGCTGCAGCAGCACGGGCGAGGCGCGCAGGGCGAAGCGCGGGATGCCAGCAAGAGGCGGGCAGCAGCCAAGGCCATCGAGGACAACAACCCGTTGGGCGATGACCTTCTGGCGAGGCCGAACGCAGTCAACTGATGGCGTTGCGCTTGCGGCACTGCTTGGTAGGGTGAGGCATGCCTGCTCCCCTTGATGTCACCGGCCAGCGGTATGGTCGTTTAGTTGCTGAGTTCCCAATTGGCTCGGATGGTATCAATCGGGTCTGGCGATTCCGCTGCGACTGCGGGGCGTCTGTCAATGCCCGGCTAGCCCCCGTTCGCTTCGGCGGCCGCAAATCTTGCGGTTGTTTGCGGCGCGACGTGGCGGCAACCCGGAAAGGTATCGACCTGACGGGGCAGCGATTTGACCGGCTTCAGGTAATGCGGAAGGCGTCTCCCGACAAGCACGGGAACGTACGGTGGGAATGCGCCTGCGATTGCGGCGGGAAGGCGCTGGCGAAGACGGCAGCGTTGCGGAAGGGTGGCAAGCGCTCGTGCGGCTGTATCCGGCGAGAGATGATGGCTGCGCTAGGTCGCAGCAGTAAGAAGGACAACCCTGTTTCGAAAACGCCAGAATATAGGCGTGCACTGAAGAAGAAGATCATGTCGAGGCCTGAGCGGCTTATGCAGGCGCGGATTAGCCGCCTGTTTAGGCACGCGCTGGCGAGTGTCAACGCACTGAAGACGAGCGCGACATTTGATCAGCTCGGCTATACGCCAGCTGACTTGGTGGTCCACATTGAGCGCCAATTCGTGCCGGGCATGGGTTGGCATAATGCGGCCGAGTGGCAGATTGACCACATCGTCCCCGCTAGTACGGCGGCGACAGTAGAAGATGTGATTGCGCTCAACCAGCTGCCTAATCTGAGGCCGATGTGGGCGCGCGAAAACAACCGAAAAAAGAACAGGCGAGAGCACCTGCTGTAAGGCCGCTCACGCGCGGTGAGCGCGTCATAGCCTTCATTGAAAAATGGTGTCGCGTTCCTGAAGGGAAGCTGGTCGGCAAGCCCATGCGGCTGGAGGCCTTCCAGAAGAAGTTCATCAAGGAGGTTTACGACAACCCGGCCGGCACGCGTCTGGGCATCCTGTCGATCGCACGCAAGAACGGCAAGTCAGGCCTGATCGCCGCGATCCTGCTGGCCCACCTGGTGGGGCCGGAGGCTCGCCTCAACAGCCAGATCGTGAGCGGTGCGCGCAGCCGGGACCAGGCGGCGCTGGTGTTCAATCTGGCCCGCAAGATGGTGGCGCTGTCTTCCGAACTGTCTCAGCTGGTGCGGGTCGTGCCGTCCGGCAAGACGCTGATCGGTCTGGCCATGAACGTCGAGTATCGGGCGATGGCGGCGGAGGCCGGCACGGCGCACGGCCTGTCACCTGTGCTCGCCATCATCGACGAGATGGGGCAGGTCAAGGGCGAGTACGACGCGTTCATCGAGGCGATCGAGACGGCGCAGGGCGCTTATGACGATGCGCTGGAGCTGGTGATTTCCACGCAGGCTCCGACGGACGCCGATCTGCTGTCCATCCGCATCGATGACGCCAAGCGGTCCGGTGACCCGACAGTCGTCTGTCACGTATACGAGGCCCCGAAAGACTGCGACCTGCAGGACCCCAAGGCTTGGAAGGCGGCGAACCCGGCGCTGGGCACATTCCGCTCAGAGATCGAGATCCGGAACAAGGCGGCTGAGGCGGCTCGCATGCCGTCGGTCGAGAACAGCTTCCGCAACCTGTACCTGAACCAGCGCGTGATGCGGTTCTCGCCGTTCCTTGCGCCGGGGGTGTGGAAGGCATGCAGCGGCCCGGCTGAGGATGCGGCTTTCGCGGGCGATGTGTTCGGTGCGCTCGACCTGTCACAGACGACGGACCTCACGGCCCTGGTGCTGATCGCCAAGCTGGCGGGCCTCTGGCATGTGCGGCCGTACTTCTGGACGCCTGCCGACACGCTGCTGGATCGGGCCAAGCGAGACCGGGTGCCATACGATGCCTGGGTGCGTGACGGCTGGCTGAGAACGACGCCGGGCAAGGCGATCGATTACGAGCACCTGGCGGCGGACATCATGCAGATCTGCGCCGGGCTCAACATCAAGGGGCTGGCCTTCGACCGGTACCGGATGGGTCTGCTGAAGCCGCACTTTGAACGGGCTGAGGTGGAACTGCCCCTGATCGACTGGGGGCAGGGCTATGTCAGCATGTCACCGGCAGTCGATGCAACCGAGGTCGAGTTTCTACATGAGCGGGTGCG
>NZ_DATBUP010000213.1:0-23968 GCF_036515995.1 Pedomonas sp.
TCCTTTCATCCGGCGGCGCGGCGCCCGTGCTTAGGCACCAGCGCGCCGTCATTTGCCCGGCCAGCCGTCAGGCGGCCGGGGCGGTCTTCAAGAAGATGCCCGGTGTTGCGAGCAAGCCGGACGAGAGGGCCGCTCTCAGGAGCCCCGCGGCCTTCAGGCCGCTTTTTGTCTCCCGGCGGCCCTTAGGCCGCCTTCTGGCGATCGTCGGAAGGGCCGCCCTTCAGGATGTACTGGCGATCGCAGTAACCGCACTCAACCTTCCCGCTCGCGCCGAACTTCAGATAAACGCGCGGGTGGCCGAGTGGTCCCTCACCGCCGTCGCATGCGACCTGCGGGGTATCGACGTAAATGACTTCCGGTGGCGGAGGAATGCTCATGCCCTGTAATCCCAGTCGGTAAACAGTGTTGTCTCGCCAGAGCAGATAGCACCGCTTCTTCCCGGTTTGAAGGGCCTGTTCCGCAGCCCTGGTCAGACGCGGCCTCAGGAATTGGGCGGACCTTTCAGCTCCACCGTGTTGCCCTCCGGGTCGTCGAGGTAGAGGGACGGGCCTTCGCCCTCCGCGCCGTAACGCATCGCCACCTCTCCGGCATCGATGCCGTGGTCGGCCAGATGGCGGCGGATGGCGTCCGCATCGAACGGGTCCACGCGCAGGCAGAGGTGGTCCATGTTGTGCCCGTCCCGCTTTGGAGCGGGGCCGCCCGCCTGTCCCAGCTTTCCGCTCACCGGCACCAGATCGATGAGCGAGCGCCCGGCCCGCAGCTGGTAGAGGCCGATCTCGCTCTGGCTGCGCTCCAGCGGGCAGCCCAGCACCTGCGTGTAGAAGCGCAGCATGGCGGCAAGATCGTTCACCCTCAGCACGATATGGTCGATTTCACGGATGTTGATCATTTTCCGGAACCCTTCGGATGCAAATGGCGTAAGCCTTTCTTGAACATAGGTATGGCCTTCCCCGTGTCCGACGATGCAATGCGGAAACGGTGTGTCCCTGCCGGGCGAACCGCGGCCGCAGACCGGCCCCTCGCCCCGGCGGGATCGAAACCACAAGGGGAATCAGGGACTTGCCTGGCCGCGCCTTTGCATTAGACAGGGATGGTACAAAGATCGGCGAATGCACGCGCCCTTCGACAACTGTTTCGCCAAGGTTTATGTGTCTTCGCCATGACGACAGCACCCGCCATTTCGATCCGCAATCTGGTCAAAACCTACGGCAACGGCAAGCAGGCCCTGCGCGGCGTCTCGCTCGACATCCCGCAGGGGTCGATGTTCGGCCTTCTGGGGCCGAACGGGGCCGGCAAGTCCACCATGATCAACATCATGGCCGGTCTTGTGAACAAGACCTCCGGCTCGGTTGAAATCTGGGGCTTCGATACGGACCGCAACCCGCGCAACGCCAAGGCGTCCATCGGCATCGTGCCGCAGGAGCTGATGTTCGATGCGTTCTTCACGCCTTACGAGACGCTGGAGCTGCAGGCGGGCCTCTACGGCATCCCGAAGAACGAGCGGCGCAGCCTGGAAATCCTGAAGGCGCTGGGGCTGGACGACAAGGCCCACGCCTACACCCGCACCCTGTCGGGCGGCATGAAGCGCCGCCTGCTGGTGGCCAAGGCGCTGGTGCATGCGCCGCCCATTCTGGTGCTCGACGAGCCGACGGCGGGCGTGGACATCGAGCTGCGCCAGCAGCTCTGGGCCTATGTGCGCGAGCTGCACGCGCAGGGCACCACCATCGTGCTGACCACCCACTATCTGGAAGAAGCGCAGGAGCTGTGCGACCGCATCGCCATCGTCAATCACGGGCAGGTGGTCGCCAACGAGACCAAGGCGTCGCTGATGGCGCAGGCGCATGACAAGGTGGTGGTGGTGACCATCGACCGCGACCTGGCGGAAGTGCCTGCGGTGCTGTCGCAGTTCGACGCCCGGCTGCGGGATAGCCGCCGCATCGCCGTCACCTATGACAAGCGCCGGGCCAATTCGGGGCAGGTGCTCGCCGCGCTTGCGACCTGCGGCTTTGGCATCGAAGACGTAACGACGGAAGAAGCCGATCTGGAAGACGTGTTCCTCCGCCTGACTCAAACTACCGCCGAGCAAAGGACACCGGCACATGTCGCGTGAGGATCTGTTCAACTTTGATGTGCTGGTGATCGGTTCGGGTGCGGCGGGTCTCACGCTCGCGCTCGATCTGGCGGCGGACTACCGGGTGGCGGTGCTCTCCAAGGGCGAGATGTCGGCCGGCTCCACCGCACGGGCGCAGGGCGGCATCGCCGCCGTGCTCGAGCAGGGCGACACCTTCGAGTCCCATGTGGAAGACACGATCGTGGCCGGTGCCGGGCTCAACAATCGCGCGGCGGTCGAGTTCGTGGTGGAGCGCGCCCCGGCGGCCGTCGAGGTGCTGAACAAGCTGGGCGTGCGCTTCAACGTGGGCGAGACGCCGGAGCAGCCGTTCCACCTCACCCGCGAAGGCGGCCACAGCCGCCGCCGCATCGTGCACGTGGATGACGCGACCGGCTATGCGGTCCAGAACGCGCTGGTGGCAAAGGCGATGGCCGAGCCGAACATCACGTTCTTCGGCAACCGCTTCGCCGTTGATCTCATCACCGAGCGGCATACCGCCAACGGCGGCGAGCGCCACTGCTACGGCGCGTACATCTTCAACGCGGAAACCTCCAGCGTGGAGCGGTTCACGGCCAGGGCGACCGTGCTGGCCACCGGCGGGGCGAGCCGGGTCTATCTCTACTCCACCAATCCTGACGGCTCGACCGGAGACGGCATCGCCATGGCGTGGCGCGCGGGCTGCCGGGTGGCGAACATGGAGTTCAACCAGTTCCACCCCACCTGCCTCTACCACCCGCAGGTGAAGAACTTCCTCATCACCGAGGCCATGCGCGGCGAGGGTGCGCACCTGAAGCTGCCGGACGGCACCCGCTTCATGCCGGACTTCCATCCGGACGCCGAGCTTGCCCCGCGCGACATTGTCGCCCGCGCCATCGACCATGAGATGAAGCGCCTGGGCGTGCCGCACGTGCTGCTGGATATCAGCCACCGCGACCCGGATTTCGTGATCTCGCACTTCCCCACCATCTACCGGCGGCTGCTGGAGCTGGACATCGACATCACGAAGGAGCCGATCCCGGTGGTGCCTGCCGCCCACTACACCTGCGGCGGCGTGCTCAGCGATCTGGCGGGCCATACCGACCTGCCGGGCCTCTATGCCATTGGCGAGGCGGCGCACTCCGGCCTGCATGGGGCCAACCGCATGGCCTCCAACTCGCTGCTGGAATGCCTCGTGTTCGGCCATGCCGCCGCCGAGGACATCCGCAACCGGATGAACGGCTACCCCGCGCCGCCCGAGGCCGCGCCGTGGGACGAAAGCCGCGTGGAAGATTCCGATGAAGCGGTTGTGGTCACCCACAACTGGGCAGAACTTCGTCAGTTCATGTGGGATTATGTCGGCATCGTGCGTACTACAAAGCGGCTCGAGCGCGCCCAGCATCGCGTGAAGCTGCTGCGTCGGGAAATCCAGGAATATTATGGAAATTTCCGGGTCACTCGAGATCTGTTGGAGTTGCGTAATCTGGTAACGGTTGCTGATCTGATCGTCCGGTCGGCACTTGCGCGCAAGGAAAGCCGCGGCCTCCACTACACGCTCGATTACCCCGAGCTGTTGCCGGACGCCCGCGACACCATCCTTGAGCCTTGGGCCGTGTCCTGACGCCAGAGGAGTTTCACATGCTGGATCATGACCTCCTGCAACGTCTGATGACGTTGCTGGCCGAACTGCCGTCCCGCAAGCCGCACCCGCGCTTGCCCCGGGAGCTGGACCTGCTCTTCTCCCGCCTCCGGCAGGACGAGCCGTCGCCCTCCGCCCATGAGGTCGAGGACCTGATCTGGCAGGTGTGGGCCGAGGAGGAGGACGCCGCCGCCGGGGACGGGCTTGAAGCCGCGATTCGCGCTCTCGCCTTGCGGGATCTGGAAGAGGCGGAGCTGCTGCTCGACCGGCTGGCCGAGCGCTATCCCGAGTGGCCCGAGGTCTTCAACAAGCGCGCAACCCTGCATTTCCTTGCCGGAAACGACAACGAGGCGCTGGAGGACATCCTGCGCGCGCTGGAGCTGGAGCCGCGCCACTTCGGGGCGCTGGCGGGCCTCGGGCAGATCTGCCTGCGCAATGACGAGCCGGAGGCGGCCACCGCGGCGTTCCGCGCGGCCATCGAGGTCAATCCCCATCTCATCGGCGCGCAGGCGCTGATCGAGGATCTGGATGACGACAAGCCCGTGCTGAACTAGGCTTCCAGGGCGGCCGCAGCAGGCCGCGCAGCGCTGTTTTCCGCCACTTTCGGCGTGTAATATTATTGCGATATGGCGGGCTGTGCGGGCTGCGCGACCGGAACGCTGAATCTGCGCGGCTGAAAGGTAGTCAACGCGAAGAAGCCCCGCTAAGTTGCGCAGCCATGAGCACCCAAAAGCACCTCTACCTCGTTGATGGCTCCGGCTATATCTTCCGGGCCTATCACAAGCTTCCGCCGATGACCGATCCCGCCGGGACGCCGGTCAATGCCGTCTTTGGCTTCACGGCCATGTTGTGGAAGCTGCTGGAGGACCTGAACGACGCGGAACACCCCACCCACCTTGCCGTCATCTTCGACGCCGCCAAGCGGACGTTCCGCAACGACATCTACGCCGAGTACAAGGCCAACCGGCCCGAGCCGCCGGAGGATCTGAAGCCCCAGTTCGCGCTGATCCGCGACGCTGTGCGGGCTTTCTCCGTGCCCTGCATCGAGCAGGAAGGCTATGAGGCCGACGACCTGATCGCCAGCTACACCAAGGCGGCGTGCGAGGCGGGCTATCACGTCACCATCGTCTCGTCCGACAAGGACCTGATGCAGCTGCTGCACCTGCCCTGCGTCGACCTTCTGGACACGCTCAACAACCGTCACCTCGGCCCCGAGGCAGTGATGGAGAAGTTCGGCGTGCCGCCCGAGAAGGTGATCGAGGTGCAGGCCCTGATGGGCGACTCGGTCGACAACGTGCCGGGCGTGCCGGGCATCGGCCCCAAGACGGCGGCCGAGCTCATCAACACCTACGGCGATCTGGAAACGCTGCTGTCTCGCGCTCACGAGATCAAGCAGCCCAAGCGCCGCGAGAACCTGATCGCCCACGCCGAGCTGGCGCGCGTCT
Organism: Pedomonas sp.; assembly: GCF_036515995.1. Taxonomy (NCBI): domain Bacteria; kingdom Pseudomonadati; phylum Pseudomonadota; class Alphaproteobacteria; order Sphingomonadales; family Pedomonadaceae; genus Pedomonas; species Pedomonas sp. The sequence goes on from NZ_DATBUP010000213.1 coordinate 5,171, forward strand.
CCAAGGTGCTCGTCACGCTGAACGACAGCCTGCCCCTCCCCATGGGGCTGGACGAGCTGGAAATGCGGCGTCCGCCCCATGATCCGCTTAACGCCTTCTTCGACAAGCACGGCTTCCGTTCGCTGAAGGCCAAGCTGGCCTCGCGCGAGCCGGGCGTCGATGGCGCACCCGCGCCCGTCACCGCCAAGGTCGACACGAAGAACTACGAGTGCGTGACGACCGAAGACCGGCTGGACTGGTGGATCCGGGCTGCCCGTGATGCCCGTCTGGTGGCGGTCGATACCGAGACCACCTCGCTCGACGCCATGAAGGCGGAACTGGTGGGCGTCAGCCTTTCCATCGAACCGGGCAAGGCCTGCTACATTCCGGTCGGGCACATCGCGGCGGGCGGCGGCCTGCTCGATCAGGCACCTGTCCAGCTACCGCGTCAGGCCGTGCTGGCCAGGCTCAAGCCGCTGCTGGAAGACCCCAGCGTGCTCAAGGTCGGCCAGAACCTGAAGTATGACCTGCTGGTGCTGCGCCGCGTCGGGCTCGACATCACGCCGTTCGATGACACCATGCTCCTGTCCTACGTGCTGGACAACGGCCGCAACGGCCACGGCATGGATGCGCTGGCCGATGTGCACCTCGGCCACACCACCATCAAGTACACCGATGTCTGCGGCACCGGCAAAAGCCAGATCGGCTTTGCCGAGGTGGGGCTGGAGAAGGCGACCTCCTACGCCGCCGAGGACGCGGACGTGACTTGGTGCCTGCACTCCCACCTGAAGCCGCGCCTCGTGCGCGAGGGGCTGACGACGGTCTACGAGACGCTGGAGCGTCCGCTCGTGCGGGTGCTGGTGGAGATGGAGCACGCCGGTGTTCTCGTCGATCGCCAGACTCTCTCCCGCCTGTCGGGAGACTTCGCCCAGCGCATGGCGGCGCTGGAGGCGGACATTCACCAGCTTGCCGGCGGCCCGTTCAACGTCGGCTCGCCCAAGCAGCTGGGTGAAATCCTGTTTGACCGCATGGGTCTGAAGGGCGGCAAGAAGGGCAAGACCGGAGCCTACTCCACCGATGCGGACGTGCTGGAATCGCTGGCGGGCGAGGGTGTCGAACTGGCCCAGAAGGTGCTGGACTGGCGTCAGCTCGCCAAGCTGAAGAGCACCTACACGGATGCCCTGCAAAGCCAGATCAACCCGGAGACCGGCCGCGTGCACACCAGCTACGCCATGGCCGCCACCTCGACGGGCCGTCTGTCCTCCACCGATCCGAACCTCCAGAACATCCCGGTGCGCACCGAGGAAGGCCGCAAGCTGCGCCATGCCTTCGTCGCGCCGGAAGGCGCCTCGCTGATCTCGGCCGACTACAGCCAGATCGAGCTGCGCCTGCTGGCCCACATCGCCAACATCCCGCAGCTGACGCAGGCGTTCGCCGAGGGCATCGACATCCACTCGATGACCGCGTCCGAGGTGTTCGGCGTGCCGGTCGAGGGCATGGACCCGATGATTCGCCGTCAGGCCAAGGCCATCAACTTCGGCATCATCTACGGCATCTCGGCCTTTGGTCTCGCCCGCCAGCTCGGCGTGTCGCGCGCCGAGGCGCAAAGCTTCATCGACCGCTATTTCGAGCGCTTCCCCGGCATCCGCGCGTACATGGATGACACCATCCAGTTCTGCCGCCAGCATGGCTATGTGGAGACGCTGTTCGGTCGGCGCACCTACATTCCGACCATCAACGACAAGAACCCGAACCAGCGCAACTTCGCCGAGCGTCAGGCCATCAACGCCCCCATTCAGGGCACGGCGGCCGATATCATCCGCCGGGCGATGATCCGAATGCAGCCAGCACTCAGCGCAGCGGGACTTGATCAGGTGCGCATGCTGCTGCAGGTGCACGACGAACTGATTTTCGAGACGCCGCAATCGCTGGCGGATGACGCCTGCGCGGTCATCCGTCAGGTCATGTCCACCGCTGCCGAACCTGTGGTCAATCTGGCCGTGCCGCTGGTCGTCGAGGCGGGGCAGGGAGCAACTTGGGGTGCCGCACACTAAGAGGCCGAATTAATGCTCTTGCTGTTCCGCCTGTTGCTGCTGCTTGTTGCGGCAATGGGCTTCCTTGCAGCGGCTGTCATCAGCAGCGTGCCGAAGGTTGGGCCGTCCCCCGCGCCCACCCCCATGGATTCCGTTCACGGCCACCAGCTGGTCTGGGCGCTGTTTGACGCGTTGGAGAACCCCGGCAAGCCGCACAACATCGGCTTCACCCAGTCGCAGATGGACGCGCTGGAGCGTCTGGCCAACCACGGTCTCGGCTGGGTGCGCCCGCGCCTGCAAATCGAAGACGACGGCGCGGTTGCCGACGTCACGGTCGATCTGGGCCGGGGCGGTTTCCTCAATCTCTCGGCACACGTTGCGCAGCACCCGCGCGGCTTCCCGCCGATCACGCTGCGCTTCGGCACGATCACCATCCCGAGCGGCGTCACCCGCTGGGTGCTGGACCGCACCGTCAAGTCCCTTGATCTGTCCACGCCCGAGGCGCGGCTGGACCGGCTGGTCAGCAGCTTCAGGATCGAGGACGTGAAGCCCGAGCCGCCGAAGGACGAGAAGACCGGCAAGGTAGCCAAGGTCAAGGAACCGGCAAAGGCAGGCCCGGCGAACACGGTTGCGCCCGTCGCCGCACCGGTGGTGGCCGAGAAGAAGGCCGTCGTCACCGTTCAGGCCGACCCCGAGCTGTTCGACAGCCTCAAGTCCCTGACCCCGCACTTCGGGTCGTCGTCGGTCGATCCCGTGCTGGTGCGCTTCTACTACAGCCGCCTGCTGGACAACGACCTGCGCTCCGGTGTTGCCGCCAAGTCCTTCGCCACGTTTGTCAGCACCACCTTCCGCACCGTGGTGCAGCGCAGCGAGAAGGGCGATCCCGTCGCCGAGACCCGCGCCGCTTTGCTGGCGATCAGCCTCGTGACGCTGGGCGAGGACGGCAAGACGCTCTCCAGCATGGTGATGCCCTATGACGCGCCCTGCATTCCCCAGTCATCCTTGCTGATTCTAGCCGGGCGGCCTGATCTGCCCAAGCACCTCATCATGTCGTCCGCGCTGGCGATCGTCTTTGCTGACCGATTCTCCAAGGCGGCGGGCGAGTGGAAGGAGCTGCACGACAGCGTGGCCGAGGGCGGCACCGGCTTCTCCTTCGTCGATCTGATGGCGGACCGGGCCGGCCTGCGCCTTGGCATGGCGACCAACGGCGACCGGGAGCTGCTGCGGGAGATGCAGTACGGCCTCGCCTACGCGGGCGATGAGCGCCTGCTGCCGGCGCGGGCGTTGCAGAAGTATCAGGAAGGCCTGCGGGACGGCGCGTTCGAGAAGGGCTACTCCGGCCTCGATGATGAGCGCTACCGCCAGATCGTTGCGGATATCGACGCGGAGCTGGACAAGATCCCGCTCTACAAGGTCACGCCCAAGCCCGACCTGAGCTGAGGCGTCCCATCCTGTCCACAAGGGACGGATATCCCCGGAAAAACGAAACCGTGGCGCTGCTGGGCTAAGGCTGCGCCACGGTTCGTTGGATGATCAGTTCTGCTGTATGCAGCGTCTTAGTTGATGCGCTCGATGGCGACTGCCGTTGCTTCACCACCACCGATGCAGAGCGACGCCACACCCTTAGTTTTATTGTACTGCTTCAGCGCGGCCAGCAGGGTGACGATGATGCGTGCGCCGGATGCGCCGATCGGGTGACCCAGAGCGCAAGCGCCGCCGTGGACGTTCACCTTGGCATGGTCCAGACCCAGATCGTGCATGGCGGCCATGGTCACGACGGCGAAGGCCTCGTTGATCTCGAACAGGTCAACGTCGTCCTTGGTCCAGCCCGCGCGCTGCATCACCTTCTCCAGCGCGCCCACCGGAGCGGTGGTGAACCATTCCGGAGCCTGGGCGTGGGACGCATGCGCCACGATCTTGGCAAGCGGGGTCAGGCCGCGCGCCTTGGCGGTCGATTCGCGCATCAGCACCAGAGCGGCAGCGCCATCCGAGATGGAGGAGGAGCTGGCGGCGGTCACGGTGCCGTCCTTGGCGAAGGCCGGCTTCAGCTGCGGGATCTTGTCGAGCTTGGCCTTCAGCGGCTGCTCGTCCTTGGTGATCTCCACTTCGCCCGCACGGGTCTTCACCTTCACCGGCACGATTTCCGCGTCGAACTTGCCCTCGTTGATGGCGTTCTGGGCGCGCTTCACGCTCTCGATGGCATAGGCGTCCTGCGCATCACGGGTGAACTGGTACTTCTGCGCGGTGGCCTCGGCGAACACGCCCATGGCGCGGCCCGGCTGGTACGCATCTTCCAGACCGTCGAACATCATGTGGTCGAGCACCTGACCGTGGCCGATGCGCATGCCGCCACGAGCCTTCGGCAGCAGGTACGGTGCGTTGGTCATGCTCTCCATGCCGCCCGCCACGATGATCTCGGCCGAACCGGCGACCAGCGCGTCGTGTGCGTCCATCACCGCCTTCATGCCCGAGCCGCACATCTTGTTCAGCGTGGAGCAGGAAACCGAGTCCGGCAGACCGGCATAGCGCGCGGCCTGACGGGCCGGAGCCTGACCCTGGGCAGCCTGCAGCACGCAGCCCATCAGGCCCTGCTCGATGTCCTCACCGGCGACCCCGGCTTCGGCAACGGCAGCCTGAATGGCCGCGGCGCCCAGGTCGGCAGCCCGCAGGCCGGACAGGTCGCCCTGGAAGCCGCCCATCGGCGTGCGCTTTGCACCAACAATGACAATCGGATCCGCACTCATTGAATATGCTCCCTCGTTCTTCTCTCCGCCTCGGCCGGTAGCCTCGGAATCGCATCGATCAAAGCACCCGTGTAGGGGTGTCTCGGATTAGTCATAAGCGACGCGGTATCACCCGCGTCAACTATTTTGCTGCACTGCACCACAATTGTCCGCGGGCAGAGTCGCGCCACGGCCTGAAAATCGTGTGTCACGAACAGCAGCGCCACCCCCGTTTCCGCCCGCAGGGTCTGCAGGAGCGCCAGAATCTCCGCCTTGGTCTCCGCGTCAAGCGCGCTGACCGCTTCATCGCAGGCAACCAGCCGGGGCGCGGTGATCAGCGCACGGGCGATGTTGACGCGCTGGTTCTGCCCGCCCGAAAGCTCGTGCGGATAGCGGTCGAGGAAATGCGCGGGCATACCCACCCTGTCCAGCCACACCGCCGACAGCGCCCGTCTGCCGCGCCCGTCCAGATTCGGGCGGTGAATCTCCAGCGGCTCGGATATGGACTGGCCGATGGTCCGCCGGGGGTTGAGCGCTGCGAACGGGTCCTGATGGATGATCTGCATCTCCTGCCGCAGCGCTTGGCTGTATGGGTGGCGCAGCAGCTTGCCCCTCCATATAATGTCGCCGCTCGCCGGTTTCACCAGCCCGAGGATCGCGCGGATGAGTGTGGACTTGCCCGAGCCGCTCTCGCCGACGATGCCGATGGCCTCGCCCGGATGCACGGTGAGCGAAACATCGTCCAGCGCGCGGGTGGTCCGGGTGCCGAACAGCCCGTGCGGCCGGGTGTAATCAACGCTGAGACCCCTGACCGTCAGCAGCGGCGCGCCGGAGGGCACCTCTGCCAGCAACGGCTCGGCGGGCAGGGGTTGGGCGGGCAGGGTCGCGGCTTCGGCCAGCGTGCGGGTGTAGCTGCCCTCGGGGGCGGCCAGCATCCGGTCGGCCGGTCCCTGCTCGATCATCTGCCCATGGCGCAGCACGGCGATGCGATCGGCCACCCGCGCCGCAACCGCCAGATCATGGGTGATGAACACCAGCGCCATGCCGTGCACGCGGCGCAGTTCGCAGAGCAGGTCAAGGATTTCCGCCTGCACCGTCACGTCGAGCGCGGTGGTCGGCTCGTCCGCGATCAGCAGCTTCGGCCTTGTTGCCAGCGCGGCGGCGATCATCACCCGCTGCCGTTGCCCGCCGGAGAGCTGGTGCGGATAGCGCCGGGCGATCTCCTCCGGTTCCGGCAGGCGCATCTGTGCCAAGAGGTCAACGGCGCGCGCCTTCGCCTCGCGGCGGGAGAGCTTCTCGTGGATGCGCAGCGTCTCCGCCACTTGTTCGCCGACGCGCAGGTGCGGGGTAAGCGAACTCAGCGGGTCCTGAAACACGAAGGCGACATCCCGGCCAAGGATCTGGCGAAAGGCCTCGGGCGATGCGCCGATCAGCTCCTGCCCGTCAAAGCGCACGGACCCTTCCGCCACGCCGTTGCGGGCCAGCAGCCCGAAGGCGGCCAGCATGGTCTGGCTCTTGCCCGAGCCGCTTTCGCCCACCACCGCCAGCGCGTCGCCCTGTTCCAGAGAGAGGCTGACGCCGCGCACCGCCTCCACCCGCCCGGCGGGCGTGTCGAAGCTGACGCGAAGGGTATCGATGTCGAGCAGGGCCACGGGTTACACGTCTTTCGGATCGAGCGCGTCGCGCAGGCCGTCACCCACCAGATTGAGGGCGATGAGCAGGGCCGCCAGCCACAGCGACGGGAACAGGATGAGCCACGGCGCGACCTCCAGCGTCTCGACGCCTTCCTTCACCAGCACGCCGAGCGAGGTCAGCGGCTCCTGCACGCCCAGCCCCAGGAAGCTGAGGAAGCTCTCCACGAGGATCACCTGCGGCACGGTCAGCGTGGTGTAGACCGCCACCACGCCCAGCAGGTTGGGCACGATATGACGGGTCAGCAGCCGCCACGGCCCGGCCCCGCAGGCCCGCGCGGCCTCGGCGAACGGCTGGTTCTTCAGCAGCAGCGTCTGCCCGCGCACGATGCGGGCGAGCGTCAGCCACTCCACCGCGCCGACGCCGACGAAGATCAGCCAGATGCTCTGCCCGAACACCGCCATCAGCACGATGACGAGAAACAGGAACGGCATGGCGTAGAGCACATCGACGATGCGCGTCATGACGGCATCGATGCGCCCGCCCGCCAGTCCGGCCACCGCGCCCCAGCTGATGCCGATGACGACGCTGACCAGCGTTGCCAGCAGGCCCAGCGCCAGCGAGATGCCGGTGGCCAGCATCAGCCGGGCGAACAGGTCGCGGCCCACGCTGTCCGTGCCAAACAAGTAGGTGAGGGAGGGAGCCTGCTCGATGGCATCCCAGTCCACCGTGTCATAGCCGTGCGGCGTCAGCAGCAGCCCCAGCGCCGCCAGCAGCGCGAGCAGGCCGAGGGTGATGAGCCCCCAGCGCGCCCCGCCGTGGCGGGCGAAGCGCTGCCGCCAGCCGATCCGGTCCTGCGTCGGGAGCGCGGCCGTTCTCATGCCTGCCTCACGCGCGGGTCGAGCCCGCCGTAGATCAGGTCGGTCAGCATGTTGAACACCACGATCAGGCCGCCGTAGAGAATGACCACGCCCAGCACGAGCGTGTAGTCGCGGTTGATCGCCCCTTGCACGAAGTAGCGGCCGATGCCGGGCAGGCCGAAGATGGTTTCCACCACCACCGAACCCGTGAGCAGGCCCGCCGCTGCGGGGCCGAGGTAGCTCACCACCGGCAGCAGGGCGGGCGGCAGCGCGTGGCGCAGCAGGATGCGGGCAGGGCTCGCCCCCTTGGCGCGGGCGGTGCGGATGAAGTTCTCGCTCATCGTCTCGATCAGGCTGGCGCGCATCAGCCGGGCGATGCTGGCCACATAGGGCAGGGCGAGCGTGACGACCGGCAGCAGCAGATAGGCGGGCTTGCCGCCGCCCCAGCCCGCCAGCGGCAGCCAGCCGAGCCACAGGCCAAAAACGAGAGCAAGGATCGGCCCGATCACGAACGTCGGGATCACCTGACCGCTGACGGCCAGCCCCATGACGGCGGAGTCGAGCCACGAGCGGCGGTTCAGCGCCGCCGCGCTGCCCAGCGCAATGCCGAGAACGGTGGCGATGCCGAGCGCCGCTCCGCCCAGCGTGGCGCTGACCGGCGCGCCGTCCGCAATCAGTTCGGCCACCGTGAAGTCCTTGTACTTGAACGACGGGCCGAAATCGAACCGGGCAAGGTCGGAGACGTAGCGGAGGAACTGCTGCGGCAGCGGCGCATCCAGATCGTACTGCGCGCGCAGGTTGGCCTCCACTTCCGGCGGCAGGGCGCGTTCGGCATCGAACGGCCCGCCGGGGGCAAGCCGCATGAGGACGAAGCCCAGCAGAATGATGGCGAACAGGGTCGGGATCGCGCCGAGGACGCGCCCGCCAACAAGGCGGATCATGCTACTTCGCCGGTTGCGGAGTGAGGGAGGCCAGCGGATGGCGGCCGAGCGGGTTGTCCACCCAGCCGTTCACGCCGTCGCGAATAAGCGACCAGCGCACCGGGGTGAACAGCGGAATGAGCGGTGCCTCTTCCACCATCAACTGCTCGGCTTCCTTCATCAGCCCGATCCGCTGGGCGGGCATTTCCGCCTTGCCGGCATCCAGCATCAGCTGGTCCGCCTCGGGAATGCAGAAGCCGCCCAGATTGTCGGGCGAATTGCACGTGTAGGGCGCAAGGAACACCTGCGGCTGGTCGATGGAGATGAGCACCGGGCGCAGCGCCAGGTCGAACTCTCCCTTGGCCGCCGTCTCCAGATAGGTGCGCGGCTGGGCGATCTGGGCGGAGACTTCCACGCCAAGCTCCCGCCACGCGGCGGCAATGGCGGAGAGAATCTGCTGATGCTCCGGCGCGGGCGGCAGCAGCACGGAAATCTGCAACGGCTTGTCCGGGCCGTAACCGGCCTCTGCCACCAGACGGCGGGCTTCGGTCAGCCGCTGGTCCAGCGGCCATGCCGCCCAGCCCGGCGTGGCGGGATCGCCGTAGCTGGAGAAGCCCTGCGGCACGAGGCTTTCCACCGGCACCATGCCGGGCAGGCCGAACATCTGCTTGGCCAGCCCGTGCCGGTCGATGGTCATGGCCAGCGCGCGGCGCAGCCGCACGTCTGCCAGCGGGCCTTGCCTTGTCTGGGCCACGTAGCCGTAAACACCGAAGACGGGCTCGAACCGCGCGATCGCCGGAGACGGCAGGGTCTTGGCCTCGGCCAGGCCGCCAATCGAGCCGCCCGTCACCACGTCCGCCTCGTTGTTGCGGAAGCGCTGCACGCCCATCATAGGGTCTGTGGTGGTCGTGAAGTCGATCCGGTCATAGCCGGGCTTTGCCGGAGCGAGCGTGTTCTGGTTGGCCACCAGCGTCAGGTGCTGGTCGGTCTGGCTCTCGATCCGGTAGGGTCCAAGGCCCATGAGGGTGGTCTTGCCCTGTGCCCGCACCTGCCGGACGATGGCAACGGAGGGCTCGGCCAGCAGCGCCAGGAACGCCGGGCGCGGCTCCTCGAGGCTGATCTCCACCACCGTGTCGGTGAGGGCGCGCACGCCCAGCTCGCTCGGGCGCATCCTGCCCTGCCGCACGGCCTCGCCGTTGCGAATCCGCACCAGCCATTCGGCCAGCGGGTGCCCGGTCTTGCGCGCCAGCATGCGACGGAAGGAGTTGACCACATCCTCGGGCGTCAGCGGCTTGCCGTCCGCCCATTGCGCGGGGCGCAGGCGGAAGATGTAGCTGAGGCCGTCCTCGCCCACCCACCAGCTCTCCGCCAGCCCCGGCACGATCTGGCCGGAGGCGTCCACGGTCACGAGGCCGAGGTGGGTCTCGCCTGCCAGAATCTGCTCCGGACCGGTGCTCGCCTGATGCGGATCGGTGCCGTTGATGAAACCGACGGCCGTCACCCGCAGCAGATGCTCCTCGTTGGACTCCGTATCTTCGCTGCCGCAGCCGGACAGCAGGGGAGCCGCCAGCATGGTTGCGGCCAGAAAGCCCAGAACCTGACGGCGCATCATGGCCGCGCCTCCGCAGCCGTCATGTCAGCCGCCGTCGATCCGGCAGCCTTCAGCCGCAGCGTGCGCGAGGGGTGGATGTTGGCCAGATTGTCGGTCCAGCCTTCCACGTCCGGTCCCACCAGTGACTTGGAGACATAATGATAAAGCGGAAGCACAGGCACATCTTCCACAAGCAGGGATTCAGCTTTGCGCAGGGCATCGAGGCGGGCGGCCGGATCGGCCAGACCCAAAGCCTCTCGGACCTGCGAGTCATACTGCGGCTCATCATAGCCCGGATAATTAAGAGGGCCAGCATCTGACAGATAAACCGAGAGAAAATTTTCCGCGCCGGAGTAATCCGCAATCCAGCCCGAGCGCGCGAGCGTAAAATCGCCCGTCCTGAGCGCGGCGAAGTGCACGGCGGCCTCCGCGTTGCCGATGCGGGCGACAACGCCCAGCGGCTTCCACATCTGCGCCAGCGCCAGCGCCACGCGGCGGTGTTCCACATCGGTGTTGTAGCGAATGGTGAATTCCAGCGGACAGTCAGGCCCGTAGCCCGCCTCGGCCAGCAGCCGCCGTGCCTCGGCCAGCCGCTGCTCCTGCGGCCCGCGGGCATAGCCGGGCAGCACCGCAGGGCCGTAGCCCGCCAGATGCGGCGGCACCACGCTCCACGCAATCGGCTGCCCAAGGCCGATGACCTTGTTCACCAGAATCTCCCTGTCGACGGACATGGCGAGCGCACGGCGCACCCGCACATCATCAAACGGCGGACGGCGCATGTTGAATGCAAAGTAATAGGTGCCCCGGTACGGCGCGATGCGAATGGCATCGGGCACCGTGCGGCGCAGGAGCGGCAGGTCCCGTGCCGGAAAATCGGTCAGCACGTCCGCCGCCTTCGCGCGGAACAGGCGCAGCGCGGTCTGGTCGTCCTGCACCGGGCGGTACTCCACGCCCGCCAGCGCCACGTTGGCCGCGTCATGATACGCCGGGTTCCGCTCCAGCCGCAGCACGCTGTGCAGCCGCCATGCCTTCAGGCGGAACGGGCCGGAGCCGATGAGCGGACGCTGCTTCACCCAGCCGTCGCCGTGCGTGTTCAGCACGTGGGCGGGCAGCACGGCGGCCGCGGCGTGGGCCAGCAGCTCCAGAAAGGCGGGGAACGGGCGGGTCAGGCGAATCTCGACCGTGCGCGCATCCAGCGCCCGCACGCCCAGCTGCTCCGGCGCGGCCTTGCCCGCCGCAATGGCGGGCGCGTTCTGAATAGCGTGAAACAGGTTGGCGTTGGGCGCGACGGTGGAAGGCGTCATCAGCCGCCGGAAGCTGGCGACAACGTCCGCCGCCGTGAGTGGCGCATCGTCGGAGAAGCGCAGGCCCTCGCGCAGGGTGAAGGTCCACAAGAGGCCGTCGTCCGAGACGATCCACGATTCGGCAAGGCCGGGCTCGGGCGTGCCGTCCGCCCGGTAGCGCACCAGCCCCTCGAACAGCTCAAGGGCGACGCGCACGTCCTCCACGGTCGAGACCTTGTGCGGGTCGAGGCTCTGCACCTCGTCACTGCCGAGGCGAATGAGAACGCCCGGCGTGCGCTCGCCAGCCGGTACGTCGTCGGCGGATAAGTCTTCGGCGGATAAGTCTTCGGGGGGCTTGCTGCATGCGGCGGCAAGTCCAAGACCGGCCAGCAGCGCCCCGTGGGCGCCGGCGCGCAGCAGGTGGCGTCGCGAAAGCAGTCGCGAAAGCCCGCAGGCCTGCCGCACCATGTCCCGTCCTCCCCCCTGTGACTTGCCTTGCGATTCGCTCAGGAGAGCGGCTGCTCCAGCGTCAGGAACTTGCCCTGATGGAAACCGAGCGCCGGGCCGGGCCGGGTGATCAGGTTCTCCACCTTGCCGACGATGATCTCATGGTCCCCGCCCGGATAGACCGCCCAGGTGGAGCATTCGAACGTCGCCAGCGCGCCCGGAATGAGCGGCACGCCGCCAAGGCCGGTGTCGACCGGGAAGTCGAGGAACTTGTGCTCGTCCGTGCGGGCGAAGCGCATGGCGGTGTCCTGCTGGTCAGCCGCCAGCACGTTGACCGAGAAGCGCCCGCACGTGCGGAAGGCCTGCGAGGAGGTGGTGTTCAGCTGCACCGACCACAGCACCAGCGGCGGGTCAAGACTGACCGAGGCGAACGAGTTGATGGTCATGCCGACCGGGCGGCCCGTGTCTTCGAGCGCGGTCACGATGGCCACGCCGGTTGCGTACTGACCAAGCGCCGAGCGAAACGCGCGGGGATCAAGAGAGAGTTCGGCGGAGCCCGGAGCCGTGTTTACCATCGTCAGCAACCTATTTTCTGAATTATTCTGTCCAAATGTTATTAGCCGGTCTTTCATGAATTACCATGGCGGATACTCAGCTATTCGCCGGCCGGATTTTGAGGGCGCATCTGGCAGGAGAAAATCTTTGTGCTGGGCATCGAATTTCTCGCCCAGACGCGCCTTGAAGGCGTCTCTCGGGCGCAGTAAACCATTGTCATGACTTTCCAACGCATCACTCCGCGCCCCGACGTTGCCGACAGCGTGCTGCCGCTCATCGGCAATACTCCGCTCATCAAGCTCCAGCGTGCGTCCGAGGAAACCGGCTGCACCATTCTGGGCAAGGCCGAATTCCTGAACCCCGGCGGTTCGGTGAAGGATCGCGCGGCGCTCGGCATCATTGCGGATGCCGAGGAGCGCGGGCTGCTGTCGCCCGGCGGCACCATCGTGGAAGGTACGGCCGGCAACACCGGCATCGGCCTTGCGGTGGTGGGCAACGCCAAGGGCTACAAGACGATCATCGTCATGCCCGAGACCCAGTCGCAGGAAAAGAAGGACACCCTGCAGGCGCTGGGCGCCGAGCTGATTCTGGTGCCGCCCGCGCCCTACTCGAACCCGGGGCATTACGTGCACACCTCGCGCCGCATCGCCGAGGAAACGCCCAACGCCATCTGGGCGAACCAGTTCGACAACACTGCCAACCGGCTGGCCCACATCAAGACGACCGCGCCGGAGATCTGGGAGCAGACCGGCGGGCGCATCGACGGCTTCACCTGCGCCGTCGGCACCGGCGGCACGCTGGCGGGCGTCGGCCTCGGCCTGAAGGAGTTCAACGAGGATATCGTCGTTGCCCTGACGGACCCCTACGGCGCATCGCTGTTCAACTACTACGCCAAGGGCGAGCTGAGCGCCGAGGGCAACTCGGTTGCCGAAGGCATCGGCCAGAGCCGCATCACCGCCAACCTTGAAGGCGCGCCGGTTGACGACTGGTTCCGCGCGTCGGACGAGGAAGGCCTGAAGTACGTCTACGACCTGATGCAGTACGAGGGCCTGTTCGTCGGCCTGTCCACCGGCATCAACGTGGCCGGCGCGGTGAAGCTGGCCCGCAAGCTGGGACCGGGCAAGACGATCGTGACGATCCTGTGCGACTCCGGCCGCCAGTATCTGTCCAAGATTTTCAACCCAGAGTGGCTGAAGGAGAGAAATCTTCCCCTGCCGCCGTGGATGGTCGCCAAATAACCTCGACCTGTCGCGTCGCAGCTGCTAAAAAGGTTCCATCACGGAGAAAGCAGCTGCGATGAATAGGGCGAAACTCGGGATTGGTGGCCTCGTCGGTATTATGGCGGGACTGCTGATGCTTGCGGCTGCGAACATTCAGCCCTTCGCTTCTCCGTCTCAGGAAGACCGCGCCGAATCCGTGCTGGTCATGCTGGGTTACGAGCCGGGCAGCGCTCAGGTGAGCCTGCCCGTTGTGGCGCAGCCGGTTCTGGTGGATTGCCCGGACGTGACCAAGTCCCGTCCCTCCACCGTCTGATCGGCCCCGCCTGAGACCGACCCCATCTGAAATCGGCCCCGCCTGAACACGGCCCAATCAGAACGCTTTGCCCCGCAAATCGGCCCGCACGGCCCTGGCCCGACCCGCATATTTATTAAACGTTGGGCCTGACACGATTTCTCGTTAAACATGCCGCTTCCGAACCCGTGCCGGGCACCAGTCCCTGGTGTGCGCGGCACATGCGAGCGCGACGTTAAGGAGAAAGCGGATGCGGCCTGTGTGGAAGGGGCTGGCTCTGGCCTGTGTGGTTGTTGGACTGATCGTGGCGGCGGTCATTCTTGTCCGTCAGGACGTGTTTGCTGACCGGGCCTTGCCGATCCTGACAGAGCAGCGCGACCAGATCGCCCAGATCACGATCCGCCATCGGCAGGACACCATCGGCTTTGCGAAGGCGGAGGACGGCACGTGGCTGGTCTCCAGCGCGGGCGATGCCCCGGTGCGCGAGGCTCTGGTCGAGACGTTTCTCGATGATCTGGCCAACATGCGTCTGGTCCGGCCCGAGGAAGGCGCACCGGCGCTGCCCTCCCGCCTTGATGCGGACGCGACCTACGCCATCGCGCTGGCCGATGCTGCGGGCAAGGGGCTGGCGCTGATCTCCATCCAGCCCGAAGCGGGCGAGGAAGAGAACCGCGCGCTGGTCGTGCAGGACGCCGGCCAGCCGATGCGGGTCAGCCATGTCCCGGAAATTCCGGTCTCGGCCGAGCGCTGGGCGGATCTCTCCATCCCGACGCTGTCGCCCGAGCGCGTCCGCGTGCTGCGCGTCATGACGCCGGACGCCCGCCTTGCCACCTTCGAGCGGCCGAACGCCGAGTCCGGCTTCCAGCGCGCCGAAGCGGACGCGGGCGCGCCGGTGAATGCGGAGGCCGTGCGGCAGGCGGTCGAGGCGCTGGGCAGCCTGCGCTCCGAGAAGGTGCGTCCGGCCAATGATCTCGCCTGGGGCGGCGCGACCATGGTGATGGCTGAAACCTTCGATGGCGTCACCCTGACCCTGCTCGGCGCGCGCGACGAAGCCGGCACGTGGGTGCGGGTGAACGCGCACCACCAGCCGCCGCAGGGCGGCGAGGCCAAGGCAGGTGCCGAGGCCGAGGCGGAAAAGCTGAACCGCATGCGCGCCTTTGCCTTCCTGCTGCCGCCGGAGATCGCCTCCCGCCTGTTCGGCGTGACCGGCTCCTGAGCCTTTAACGGCAGACCGTAACCCTCGCGCCTTTTGTAATTTCCCTCTTCCGCAGCGGGCGGGGCCTTCCTACCTAAGGCGCGAACGGGACTTCATTTTCCAACGGAGGAATGGGAACGCTATGGCCGATCGTGACGCGGTGAAATCCGAGAGCTTTGGCTTTCAGGCTGAAGTTGCCCGGTTGCTGCACATGATGGTGCACTCGGTCTATTCCGAGCGCGAGATTTTCCTGCGAGAGCTGATTTCCAACGCGGCCGACGCCTGTGACCGGCGGCGTTACGAGGCGCTGACCCGGCCGGAATTGCTGGGCGACACGCCGCTGGAGATCACCGTCACCATCGACAAGCAGGCAAAGACTCTGACCCTGTCGGACACCGGCATCGGCATGAGCCGGGACGACCTGATCGAGAACCTGGGCACCATCGCCCGCTCCGGCACCGCCCGCTTCATGGAAGCGGCCAAGGCGGGTGACAGCAAGGCAAGCGCTCCGGACCTCATCGGCCAATTCGGCGTCGGCTTCTATTCCGCGTTCATGGTGGCGGATAAGGTGAAGGTGGTCAGCCGCCGCGCCGGCGAAGACGCCGCCTACGCCTGGGAATCGGACGGCCTTGGCAGCTTCACCGTCGAGCCCGCCGAACGCGAGGCGACCGGCACCACCATCACGCTCCACATGAAGGACGACGCGGCGGAGTTTCTGGAGAAGTATCGTCTGTCCTCCATCATCCGCACCTACTCGGACCACATCGCCATCCCCATCAAGCTGGCGGAAGCGGCCGAGGTGGGCGAGACGGTCAACACCGCGCAGGCGCTGTGGACGCGCTCCAAATCCGACATCGAGGCGAAGGACTACACCGAGTTCTACCACCACATCGGCGGCATGTTCGACGAGCCGCTGCGCACGCTCCACTACAAGGTGGAAGGCAAGCTGGAATACACCTGCCTGCTCTTCACGCCGGGGCAGGCGCCGTTCGATCTGTATGATCCCGAGCGCAAGTCCAAGGTGAAGCTCTATGTGAAGCGCGTCTTCATCACCGATGACTGCGAGGAGCTGCTCCCCGCCTACCTGCGCTTCATGCGCGGCGTCGTCGACGCGCAGGATCTGGCGCTGAACATCTCCCGCGAGATGCTGCAGCATAACCCGGTACTGGCGGCGATGAAGAAGGCGATCACCGGCAAGGTGCTCTCCGACTACGCCAAGCTGGCCGAGAACGAGCCCGAAACCTACGCCAAAATCTGGGCGCAGTTCGGCCGCGTGCTGAAGGAAGGCCTCTACGAGGACTTCGAGCGCCGCGACGAACTGCTGAAGCTCGCCCGCTTCAAGTCTACCGGACAGGACGGCTGGACCAGCCTTGCCGACTACGTCTCCCGGATGAAGGACGGCCAGAAGGCGATCTACTACCTGACCATCGACGAAGGTGCGGCCGCCAGCCCGCAGCTTGAAGGCTTCAAGGCGCGCGGCATCGAGGTGCTGCTGCTGACCGATCCCATCGACGACTTCTGGCTCGGTGTCGTGCCGGAGTTCGACGGCAAGCCGCTCCAGTCCATCACCAAGGCGTCCAGCAGCGACCTGTCCTCGCTGGGCGAGGCCAAGGATCTGGGCGAAGCCGCGCCGGAAGGCGACGTCTCCCGCCTCATCGCCGTCATGAAGGGCGTCCTGGGCGAGTCGGTGAAGGACATCCGCGCCTCCGAGCGCCTGACCGACAGCCCCGTCTGCCTCGTGGCCGACGAAGGCGACATGGACCTGCGCCTCAGCCGCATGCTCAAGGCCCACGACCGGCTGCAATCCGTCGCGCCGCGCGTGCTGGAAATCAACCCGCGCCACGATCTGGTTCGCCAGCTTGCCGAACGCTCCGGTCAGGACGGCCAGTACGACACCATCGCGCTCGCCAGCCAGCTTCTGCTCGATCAGGCCCGCATCCTCGAAGGCGAGCCGCTGCCGGACCTGCCCGGCTTCAGCAAGCGCATGAGCGACGTGCTGCTGCGCCTGGCGAAGTAGCGCCTGCATCCGGGTCATGAAGGCAGGGAGATCCTGATCTCCCTGCCACACTCCATGCGCATTTCGGGCCATGCCGGGGAGAGCGGCTGCACGCTTGGCGAGCAGCAGGACGGCGGCCAGCAGTATCAGCAGAAAACAGAACAGCCCCGGCATACTCGCTCCCCTCTCGTTGCATCGGCCCCAACCACATCACGCAAACAGGAATACGAGTACGCTCCCTTGTCTCATGGGTTGTTTCCAATGTCAATAGGTTTTTAACGATACATGTCGTTTAGGCGAGCACGTCCCACCCGGCTCAAACAAAAAGGCCGCATTTCCAGAAGCTTCCGGAAACACGGCCCTTGAAACGAACGGGGTGCAGGGGACCAAGTCCCCTGCAAAAAAACTTCACCCAGTAACCCTTACTTCCCCGCCTGCTTCCGGAAGGAGCTGCGCACCAGATCCCGGCACAGCGCCCAAAGGCCGGTGTAGTTGGCGCGGTTGTAGGTGCCCTGCGTGCCGAACTGCTGCATCAGCGCGCGGTGCGCCTTGCCGAGGTTGTGGTAGGGCACGGCCGGCAGCAGGTGGTGCATGGCGTGGTAGCGCAGGCCCACGGGGGCCCAGATAGCGGCCAGCGGGTTGGGCGGCGGCACGTTGGCGCTGTCGAGGAACTGCTGGGTCAGGGTCATCGGCTCGCCCTCGTTCTCCCACAGGTGGGCAACGAGGGTGCGCACCTGGTTGAGCACGGCAACGCCGGAGATCACGGCCATCACCGTCAGCAGCACGGACCAGTGAATCACGCCCGTGGCGGTCAGCGCCAGCCAGCCCATGGCGTAGAGGCTGGTCAGCGTCTCCCACAGCGCCCAGTCCTTGTAGGCCATGCGCTCCTTGGGGTCGCGGCGGAAGGCCGGGTTGATGACGAGCGAGGAATAGCGCTCGACTACCACCCGGCGGAACTTCGGCGACAGCAGGGAGAGCGGCGCAAGGATGCCGTAGCGCAGCAGCAGGCCGACCGGGGCGAGCGCCGAGGTCAGCAGGAACAGCGCCAGCATGCGCGGCGGCATCAGGGCCAGCGGCAGGTATTCCGGGTCTTCCGCCGTGCCGTAGCGCGTCCGGGCGTGGTGGATGTTGTGCACGCCCTCGTACATGAACGAGGGAATCATGACGGGCACGCCCACAATCGCGTTCCAGAACCGGCGGAAACCCGGCATGGCACGCGGATTGAGGTGCGAGAGCTCGTGAATGAAGCCGAGCGCCCGGTACAGCGCCAGCACGGAGACCGCGCCGAAGGCCAGCTTCAGGCCGAGGCCGGTGCTGACGATGGTCAGCGCCAGCGCGCCGTAGCCAAGGATCACGCAGGCGATGAGGTCGGCGAAGTAGATCCTGGCGTCGGGCTTGCCCAGATCGCGCCCAATCTTGCCGGCCGCGCGCAGCAGGTCCTGATCCTCGGCCGACGTGCGGGCGGGGGGCGCTGCTTCAGCCTCTGCGGCTCTGAGGGCGGTGTAGGCGTTCATGTCGCGCTTTCGAACTGTGTACTCGGGTAGGGGAACAGCCGTTATCTGGAGTGCAGGTTCCGGCTTTCCCGTTGAGCCTGCACTTTCCCGCGCCCTTGTGGCCACATTAGGACACAGATCAGGCCAAAGGATGGTGCAAAGGGCGATGGAGGCCGCCGCGCAAGCCTGCCCGTTCGTCTCGTTTGCCTACTTCCCCTGATGGATACGGCCTTGGTGGGTGGGTTGACCATCCCTCCATCCGGGCCGATATGTGTACATGCATAGAACAGCGGAAGCGGCAATGCAGCCAACCTACACTCTTGATGACTGCTCCTGCCTCCGGCTGCGCAAATTGGCGCGGCGGGTAACGCAGATCTATGACCACGCCCTTGCGCCCAGCGGCCTCTCCACCAACCAATTCAGCCTGCTGGCTCACGTGTGGTTCCTGAAGAACGCCACGGTTTCCCAACTGGGCGACCAGCTGGTGATGGACCCCAGCACCGTCACCCGCAACCTGCGCCCGCTGGTGGAGAAGGGCTGGGTGCGCATGGAAGTCAGCGGGTCCGATCGCCGCCAGCG
>NZ_DATBUP010000214.1:0-9439 GCF_036515995.1 Pedomonas sp.
CAGCATTAGAACAAATTGCTCCGTTAAATTATGCGGAAGGTTTTGATAATGTAGGTTTATTGGTCGGAAATTATCATGATGAGGTTACCAAAGTGTTGGTATGTTTGGATACAACACCTGATGTGGTGGATGAAGCCATACTAAGGTGCGCGGGCCGGAGGGCGAAGCGGTGTTGCTGACCGCCCTGCGCTGCCTGAAGGGAGAGCGGTACCTCGCCCTCGCCGAGACCCGCAGCGCCAACGAAAGCTTCGTGTACGGCTGGCTGAAGAACCGGGTGGGGCTGGCGCAGGCGGCGGGGGTTTGAGGATTTCTTGCAGGAGGGTCTTAACCCTCCTGCACCTCCCATCCAGTTGATTGGGCCGCGTCTGACAGAAGCGGATGCTCCTTAAAATTATTCAAGATTGTTTCGGGTGGCGGTGGGGACGTCAGGCGGATCGGCGGATGCAGGGGGATCAAGATCCCCCTGAAAAAGCATGAGAAACGAAGGCAGGGGAGGGAAGAATGGGCGTGATGGATGCGATTGTGGGGCCGCTGGCGCGGGTGATCGACAAGGTGATCCCGGATCCGGAGGCGCGGGAGCGGGCGAAGCTGGAGTTGCTGCGGCTGGAGGGCTCGCAGGAGCTGGAGCAGATGAAGGCGCAGTTGTCCGCCATCATTGCCGAGGCGCAGGCGGGCGATCCGTGGACCAGCCGGGCAAGGCCGAGCTTTCTCTACGTGATGTATGTGCTGCTGCTGTTTTCCATTCCCATGGGACTGGTGAGCGCGTGGGACCGGGAGGTGGCGGGGCGGATTGCCGAGGGGATGACCGGCTACCTGCAGGCGATTCCCGAGCCGCTCTACGTGCTGTTCGGCACCGGCTACCTTGGCTACACCGCCGCCCGCCAGTGGGGAAAGGCGAAGGGCGGGGAGCGGTGAGCGGGGAGGCGCTCAGGCATCCTGCCAGTTGAAGGCGAGCTCTTCCCGGTGGCCGAAGCGTTGCAGGTGCTCGGCCACCACGGTCTGGAAGCGGGCCATGTCGGTCTCCGGCGTGCCGGTCAGGGTGATGTGGAGCTGGTCCGGCGCGGCGGTGAGGGCGCAGCGGCCAAGGGGAAGCTCGATGGTGGCCTCCTCCGGCGTGAACTGGACCGGGAACTTGTGGCTCCAGTGCTTGGCCAGCTGCTGGAGATAACGGCTGCCATGGGCTGTGGCGACGGATGCTGTGGATGTGTTCGTGTTCATGCCTGCAGTGTGGGGAGGTAGTCTGACAGTTGCAAGTCAGTTGCAACAAGCCGGTTCAATGCCGGGGCCAGATGAGAGGGGATAGCTGCGGGCTTAATGCACCCGATCCCATATTAGATCATAATTACAATGAGTTAGTCGCGAAACGATCTGTTTCGGCGGGGGTGGCCCCGTTAGGGTTGGTAGATCGGCGGGGAATAGGCCCCGCCGATTTTACCGGAGACATCTCATGAAGATGTTCTTTCGGTTCGAGTGGAAACGGATACGGGTAAGACTCGTAATCCAGTTCTAGTCTCGAACCCCCGGAGGGGAGGGTAGCCGCCCTCTCTTCCGGGACCGGTAAATTACCAAGCGGTGACTCGCCCGACAATGGTGATAATCCCCCAGGGGCGCAGGTCTATGGTCGTAGACGCCTGCCTACGATTGCGGTTTCAGGCGCGATATTCGACTATAATTACAAAGAGTTAGGCGTGAAACGATTTCAGATCGTTGCGGAGGTCTTCTAAACTCGAAAGACCGGCAAGGATGGTCCTTACCGGTCTTTTACCGAGGAGGCATCGCATGAGGATGCTCTTTCGGTTCGAGTGGAAGCGGATACGAGTAAGACTCGTCGTCCGGTTCTAGTCTCGAACCCCCGGAGGAGAGGAGGCAACCTTTCCTCCGGGATCGGTAAAGTACCAAGTTGTGGCTTGCCGGACAATGTAGATCGGACCTGTTGGTCCGGTTTTATGGTCGTAGACGGCGGGTTTCGGCGGCGTGCGGCCACGCTGGCCGAAGGCTGAAAGCACTCCATATGTGAGACTGTGTTCCGTATGGAAGGAGGCCTGAATGGTCAGCCAGCAACCGCAGCGCTCGCCAGAGATCCAGCCCCAGCATTCGCCTGAAATCCAGCCGACGGCTCCGACCGATCCGCAGCCCGGCACGCTGCCGGGAATCCAGCCGATCTCGCCGCCGGAAATCCAGCCCGGCCAGACACCGGGCGGCACGCCCGATGCGCCGACGTATCCGGAAGTGGAGCCTGCGCGGGAAACCCCGAGTCCGTCTCCGACGCCGCAGCCGACGCACGAACCCGAGCCGCTGCCGCAGCCGGATACGCCGCAGCCGACGCCCGCACCGGGGCCGACTGCCGCGTTCAAGGCGTAGTCTCGGATCTCGCAACGCGCGAGAGACTCGGCATGGCAGCCTGCCGTTGCGGTGGTTTTCGCGCTTTGGCGCGGTGTAAAATCACGGTCTGGTGGCGGTTTGCCTGACTCTGGGCGGGGATTTCGGCCGGTTTATGCTCCACCTGCCGGAGAATCCCGCCTGCCAATCGGTACTGCGGTTTACAGATAGGTTGCAGCGCACGGCGCGCGCGCTATAAGGCCGTTGAACAAATAATAAGTGAGGACCGCGGCCATGGCAGAGTTTGCGTTGCCAGCAAATTCGAAGGTGAACAAGGGTAAGACCTATCCGGCCCCGCAGGGCGCCACCAAGGTTCGGAAGTTCAGCATCTATCGCTGGAACCCGGACGATGGTCAGAACCCGCGCATGGACACCTACGAGGTTGATCTGGCCGAATGCGGCCCGATGATCCTTGACGCCCTCATCAAGATCAAGAACGAGATCGACCCGACCCTGACCTTCCGCCGGTCCTGCCGCGAAGGCGTGTGCGGTTCGTGCTCGATGAACATCGACGGTCAGAACGGTCTGGCCTGCACCACCGCCATTGAAGACTGCAAGGGCACGGTGAAGATCACGCCGCTGCCGCACATGGAAGTCATCAAGGACCTGGTGCCGGACTTCAAGACGTTCTACGCCCAGTATGCCTCGATCAAGCCGTGGCTGCAGGCCGTGTCGACCACCCCGTCGGGTGCCGAGCGCCTGCAGAGCAAGGAAGAGCGCGCGAAGCTGGACGGCCTCTACGAGTGCATCCTGTGCGCCTGCTGCTCGACCTCGTGCCCGAGCTACTGGTGGAACGGCGACAAGTACCTCGGCCCGGCGATCCTGCTGCAGGCCTACCGCTGGCTGGCCGACAGCCGCGACGAGATGGCAGGCGAGCGCCTCGATCACCTCGAGGATCCGTTCCGCCTGTATCGCTGCCACACCATCATGAACTGCGCCAACGTCTGCCCGAAGGGTCTGAACCCGGCAAAGGCGATCGCAGAAATCAAGAAGATGATGATCGAGCGTCAGCTGTAAACAGCGCGAACGATCAGATTATGAGAGGAGGGCCGCGCCGCAGGGTGCGGCCCTTTTCTTTTGGTCGGTGCTGAACGCTGGCTGGCGGTCAGGCAGACCTTAGAGCCTTTTCCGATCTGATCGCATCAGATCGCGGCTCTAGGTTATTTATTGGTCGCACTTTCTTAACCGCA
Organism: Pedomonas sp.; assembly: GCF_036515995.1. Taxonomy (NCBI): domain Bacteria; kingdom Pseudomonadati; phylum Pseudomonadota; class Alphaproteobacteria; order Sphingomonadales; family Pedomonadaceae; genus Pedomonas; species Pedomonas sp. Next base: position 3,570 of record NZ_DATBUP010000214.1, read on the forward strand.
GGATGTTTCATCCTGCTTGAAAGCTGCTCTAGAGGAAAGAGACGTTGGAGGTGGGCGGCAGGCGCAGCGGCACGGCGGCGAGCTGATCGGCGGAGCGAAGATCTGCCGCGCGCAAGGATGGGTCCGGCGCGGGCGCGGCGGGATCGAACGGCACGATAGACGACGCAGGGGACGGTGCCGCAGACGCCACGGGCCGGATGGCGCCGGTCGGCACCGTGGGTTCGTTGGCGGGCAGGGGCGCGGTGTTGGTCATCACACGGTTGCGGCCCGAGTCCTTGGCGGCATAGAGCGCAGCATCGGCCCGGGCGAAGGCGCAGTGCAGCGTATCATGGGGCAGGATGATGGTGAGGCCGATGCTGGTGGTGACACTGAACCGCTTGCCGTCCGCCATGAAGATTTCCTCCTCCAGCGTGGTGCGGATGCGCTCGGCAACGCTGGTGGCGCGGGCAAGGTCGGTGGAGGGCAGGAGAGCGGCGAACTCCTCTCCGCCCATGCGGGCGACGATGTCGCCCGCCCGGGTGCAGGACTTGATGAGCGCGCCGAAGCGGCGCAGTACCTCGTCTCCGGCGGCATGGCCGAAGCGGTCGTTGATCGACTTGAAGTGGTCTAGGTCCAGCACCAGCAGGGCCGGCCAGATGTGGGAGCGGTCCGCGCGGGCCAGCTCCACCTCGGCGATCTGGTTGAAGGCGCGGCGGTTGAACACGGCGGTCAGATCATCGATGGCGGCGCGGTGGCTGAGCAGGCGGTGAATGCGCTCCATCACCAGAAGCACGAAGCTGATGTTCAGAATGACGATGGTGCAGAGAATCTGGAGCAGGGCCGCGCTGGCGAGCGGGGCGTGGCTGCTGATCTGGGGCCCGGCGGGCTGCACGCGCATGGCATAGACGAACCACAGCAGATAGGCGATGACCTGAAGACTGAACCCCAGCCGCAGGAAGGGAATGGCGACGGAGTGATCCGCATCGCCCGAGTTGGGCCTGCGGAGAATGAGCAGCGGCCACAGCCCCATCACCGCCATGAAGATGGAGGTGTTGACCATGCGGATCCACAGACTCGGCATGGCAAAGAGGAAGTAGAGGTGGACGGCGAACTGCAGGGCGAGGAAGCCGAAGACCAGCGGGGGCCGAGTATCATGCTTCAGGAAGCGCATCAGGCCAGTGGCCAGAAGGGCAAAGCCGACCGTCTGGGTGAGATTGGCGAGAGCGCTGGAGACGTTCGGCCCGATTGTATCATGCAGCGCGGACAAGATGGTGCCGATGCCGAACAGGATGTTGCCCACACCCCACATGACGATCGCGGATTCGCCGGGATTGATACGGTAAATGCCGATCAGCAGAGCCGCGCTGAAAAGGCTTGCGCATGCGGTGGCGACAAGCAGGGTGTTGGTATCCAATAGCATTTCGTGCGTTCGCCAGTTCTGCCGTTGCCCCACGGTGAGCAGCTAGAACGCACGATGTCGGGAAAAGTGGCGAAGGTTCAGCTTCGGTTGGTGCCGCCTTTTCAACCGTTCGTCTTTTCAAGCGTGTGCCTTGTCACTATGTGGCTTTGGTCATGACTGTTCTGAACGCCTATAACACCCTCATCACCCGCTCCGAGCTGCGCCCTGATCCGGATCAGGAACGCGCGGCGCGGCGATTGGATCAACTGGCGACGGAACTGGCCGCCTGGGAGCCCAGGCCCGCCTCCACCTCCTGGCTGCGGCGGCTGTTCGGCGGCGGCAAGCAGGACGCGAACAAGCCGCCGCGCGGGCTGTACATGTGGGGCTCGGTGGGGCGGGGCAAGTCCATGCTCATGGACCTGTTCCACGACAACGTGACCATCAGCCCGAAGCGGCGCGTGCACTTCCACGAGTTCATGCTGGAAGTGCATGAAGCGATTCACGAATACCGGCAGCTGGACGAGGCCGGGCGGCGGGCCCGCTTCGGCAAGCAGGCGGGCGATGACCCGATTCCGCCCATTGCCGCCAGGATTGCCGAGAACGCGCGGCTGCTGTGCTTCGACGAGATGCAGGTGACGGACGTGGCCGACGCCATGATCCTCGGCCGCCTGTTCACCGAGCTGTTCGGCAATGATGTGGTGGTGGTGACGACCTCCAACCGGCCGCCGCGCGACCTCTACAAGAACGGCCTCAACCGCCAGCTCTTCCTGCCGTTCATCGACCTGCTGGAGGCGACTCTGGACGTGGAGACGCTGAACGGGCCGACGGACTACCGGCTGGACCGGCTGGGCGGCATGCCGGTGTATTACGTGCCGAACGGGCCGGAGGCGACGCAGAAGCTCTCCGAAGCCTTCTTCCGCCTGACCGACTATGCGGTGGAAGACCGGGAGAAGGTGCCGTCTGAGACGCTGACGGTGCAGGGGCGCGAGATCTTCGTGCCCAAGGCGCTGAAGGGCGTCTCGGTATTCTCCTTCAAGCGGCTGTGCGCCAACCCGCTGGGGGCGGCGGACTATCTTGCCATCGCGCAGCGGTATCACACGGTCATCATCGTGGGCATTCCGAGGCTGGGGCCGGAAAACCGCAACGAGGCCAAGCGCTTCGTGACGCTGATTGATGCGCTCTACGAATACCGGGTGAAGCTGCTGTGCGCGGCCGATGCGCTGCCGCACGAGCTTTATACGGAAGGCGACGGCGCGTTCGAGTTCGAGCGGACGGTCTCGCGCCTGATGGAAATGCAGTCCGCCGACTACATGGCCAAGGGCCACGGCACCGCCGACTGAGCGCGGCCGATTGAACTGGTGGCGGCTGGCCGCGTTCGCCGCGCCACCGTTCGTTGCCGCTAAAAACAACGCAGTTTGACAGGGTGATTTGCCGCACGGTTTCGTGCGACAAATTAATGGACAAACTTGTCCACAAATAAAATATGGACAGGCCTGTCCATGAATGATACCGGGCGCGCCGACCCGGGCGGTTCCTGCCTTGCCGCGCTGCGTGCGCGCGCCGTGCTGCCGCCCCGGTGGCTGTCCAAGGATGATCAGAAGATGCGTGAGAACACCCGTAAACGTTTGATGCTGGCCCTGTGTGCCGTGGTTGCCCTTGGCGTGGCGGGCTACGGGACGTGGTGGTTCCTGACCGGGCGCTATCACCAGTCCACCGACAACGCCTATGTGGAGGCCGAGATCGTCCACATCGCGCCGAAGGTGGAGGGGTATGTCGCCAAGGTTGCGGTGCAGGACAATCAGGCGGTCAAGCAGGGCGACCTGCTGCTGAAGCTGGACGACAGCGACTACCGGGCCAAGCTGGCCGAGGCGGAGGCGCTGCTGGCGTCCCGGCTGGGCATGGCGCACTCCATTCAGGAATCGCTGAAGGGCCAGCAGCTGAGCATCGAGGAAGCGCAGGCCGGACTGGCAAGCGCGCGCGCCGATGCGGAGCGGGCCGAGAAGGATCGCCAGCGCTACGCCAATCTGGCAGAGGCCAAGTGGGTCTCGACGCAGAAGCTGGAATCTGTGGTGGCATCGGCCGCGCAGGCGCGGGCGAGCGTTGCGGAAAAGCAGGCCAAGCTGGGCGCAACCACGCAGCAGCTGAACGTGCTGCGGGCGCAGGTGGATGCGGTTGGCGGCAACATCCGCCAGGCCGAGGCGCAGGTGGAGGAGGCGCGGCTGGCGCTGTCCTACACCGAGGTGCGCGCGCCGCGTGACGGCGTGATCGGCAACCGCTCGGCGCGAGTGGGCCAGTATGTGCGCCCCGGCTCGACGGTGATGGCGCTGGTGCCGCTGGGCGACGTGTACGTGGTGGCCAACTACAAGGAAACCCAGCTGACCCGCGTGAAGGTGGGCCAGCCGGCGACTCTGGAGGTCGATGCGTTTCCGGGCGTTGAGCTTCGCGGCCGGGTGGAGAGCATCGCCCCGGCCAGCGGTTCGCGCTTCTCCCTGCTGCCGCCGGAGAACGCCACGGGCAACTTCACCAAGATCGTGCAGCGCATGCCGGTCAAGATCGCGCTGGAGCGTCCGCTGCCGGAAGGGGTGCGGCTGGCTCCCGGCATGTCGGTGGTGGCAACGATCGACACCGGCAAGGCCGCCGCGCCGGCCCCGGCCCGCAAGGGCAAGGGCGAGCGGGCCGAAGGCGCGGCTCTGGCAGCAGCCGGGACAGGCACGGCAGTTGCCGGCGGGGCCGAACCCGCAGCCGTTGCGGTTGTGGGCGTAAGCCATGAGTGACGCCGTTACGGCGTCAGGTCCCGGCCAGATTCCGGCGGGCCAGATTTCGGGCGGGCAGGTATCTGGCGAGCAGGATGGGCAACAGTGGACGCCGGGGTCCGACACGGTGCGGCCGCCGACGTCGGTCGTCATCGGGTTCTTCCTGATGGTGTTCGGCATGTTCATGGCGATTCTGGACATCCAGATCGTCTCGTCCTCCATCGGCGACATCCAGTCCGGCCTGGCGGCCAGCCCGGATGAAGCCAGCTGGATTCAGGGCTCGTACCTGATTGCGGAGATCGTGATGATCCCGCTGTCGGGCTATCTGGCGCGGGCGCTCTCGACCCGGGTGATGTTCAGCCTTGCGGCGGCGGGCTTCACGCTGGCCAGCATTCTGTGCGCGACCGCCACCTCCATGTCGGAGATGATCGTTTATCGCGCGGTGCAGGGCTTTCTGGGCGGCGGCATGATCCCGTCCATCTACTCCAGCATGATCATGGTGTTCGGGCGGCAGCGCCAGCGCACGATCATGGTGTTCGTCAGCCTGATCATCACCATGGGGCCGACCATCGGTCCGACGCTGGGCGGCTGGATCACGGACGCCTTCGGCTGGCACTGGCTGTTCCTGATCAACGTCATCCCCGGCATCATCGTCAGCATCGGCGTCTGGATGTTCGTGCGCATCGACGAGCCCAATCCGGGCCTTCTGAAGCGCATCGACCTGATCAGCCTCGGCCTGATGGCGGTTTTCCTCGGCGCGCTGGAATATGTGCTGGAGGAGGGCGCGAAGAAGCAGTGGTTCGAGGATTCACACATCTTCTGGCTGACGGCGATCTCCATCGTCTGCGGGGTGGCGTTCATCACGCGCACGCTCCGCTCGAAGGAGCCGATCGTCAACCTGCGCATCTTCGCCAACTACAACTTCACCGTTGGCTCCCTTCTGGGCGCGCTGATCGGCGTCGGCCTGTTCGGGCTGGTTTACATCTACCCGCTGTTCCTGGGGCGAGTGGCGGGCCTGTCGAGCATGCAGATCGGCAACATCCTCTCGGTCAGCGGCTTCTGCATGGTGCTGGCCGCGCCTTTGACCTTGCAGCTCCAGAAGAAGCTGGACCTGCGGATCGTCTCGGCCATGGGCGTGCTGCTGCTCGCCTACGCCACGTGGATGAGCCACACCCTGACGGCGGAGTGGCACTTCCATGAACTGCTCATTCCGCAGATGATGCGGGGCTTCGGCCTCATGATGTGCATGTCTCCCATCAGCTCGATCGCGTTCGGCACCCTGCCGCTGGACCGGGTGAAGGACGCGGGCGGGCTGTACACCCTGTGCCGGAACCTGGGCGGCGCATTCGGCCTTGCGGGCATCAACACGATCCTGCAGTGGCGAGAGAACTTCCACTGGTCGCGGCTGGCGGAGCACGTCAGCTACGGGCGGCCGGAGGTGGAGTCCTGGTTGAGCGGTACGGAGCAGCGCATGATGGACGCCGGGCTGAGCGACCCCTCCGGGGCGGCGATGAAGCAGCTGGGCCTGCTGTTCCAGCGCGAGGTGACGGTGCTGAGCTATGCGGATTGCATGGCGCTGCTGGGCGTCATGTTCTTTGCGGTGGTGATCGTGCCCCTGATGCTCAAGCCGGGCCGCGTCAGCGCCGCAGGAGAAGCACATTGACCCGGCGTGGCAGTCTGACGGCCGGAAGCTCAGGCGGCGGGCAGGATGGTGGGAACCCGCGCAGCGGGCAAGATGG
>NZ_DATBUP010000215.1:0-9674 GCF_036515995.1 Pedomonas sp.
GCGAAGCGCTTGGCGTAGGTGGCGGCGCGGGTCAGCTCCCGCCGCTCCGCCTTGGCGATCTCGGTCTCGGTGAACACGCGGTTGATGAAACGCATGCCGAAGCGATCGATCGAATTCTGGATCCGCTCGATGCTGCACAGGTCGCTGCCAAGGCCGATGATGGTCATGGTGCTTATATAGTCCCGATATCCGGAATTTGCAGAGGGGGCAGCCTGGAGCGGTCGCCCCCTCTGTATGAGATAGGGACGTTACAGCGCAGCCTGACGGGCAGCGTCCATGGCCTCGCGCATCTGGCGGATGCTCTCGCCAAGGCCGACGAACACGGCCTCGCCGATGAGGAAGTGGCCGATGTTCAGCTCCAGAACCTGCGGGATGGCGGCGATGGGGCCGACGTTGTCCGTGCGCAGGCCGTGTCCGGCGTGGATTTCAAGGCCGAGGGACGCGCCGAGTTCGGCGGCGGCCCGGATGCGGGCGAGTTCGGCCTGCTCCTCCGCCCCGGTCAGGTGGCAGTAGCGCCCGGTGTGCAGCTCGACGACGGGCGCACCGAGCTTTGCAGCGGCTTCCAGTTGGCGGCTGTCCGGCTCGATGAACAGCGAGACGCGGATGTTTGCGTCCTTGAGACGTGCAATGATGGGCTGGAGATGATCGAACTGGCCGGCGACGTCCAGCCCGCCTTCGGTGGTGCGCTCCTGCCGCCGCTCCGGCACGATGCAGGCGGCGTGCGGCTTGTGGCGCAGGGCGATTTCGACCATCTCGTCGGTGGCGGCCATTTCCAGGTTCAGGGGACGGCGCACCTGCGCAACGAGGCGGGCAATGTCATCATCGGAGATGTGGCGACGGTCTTCGCGCAGGTGGGCGGTGATACCGTCCGCGCCGGCCTCGACGGCGAGAAGGGCGGCCTTGACCGGATCGGGGTGGGTGCCGCCCCGGGCATTCCGGATGGTGGCGACGTGATCGATGTTAACGCCCAAACGCTGGTAAGCTGCCATCATACCCAACTCCCGTCCGTTTACGGTCAAGCAGGCAGAAGGGGCGGGGTGGTCCGCCCCTTGCCGGTTACGCAGTAAGCCTTACGCCTTCAGGCCGCGGCTGCCCGGCTTGATGGCCGGAATGGCGGCCAGTTCGGGGGGCAGCTGGTCGGGCTGGTAGGCCGGCACGTCGAGACGGACCAGCGGGAAGTAGGGCACGCCCAGATCCGCCTTGCCGTTCGAGCGGTCCACCAGCGAGCCGGCGGCGATGACCTTGCCGCCGTTGGCCTCGATGGTCTTGATGCATTCGCGCGAGGACAGGCCGGTGGTGACGACGTCTTCCATCATGAAGACGCGCGCGCCCTCCGGGATCTCGAAACCACGGCGGAGTGCGAATTCGCCTTCCACGCGCTCGGTGAATATGCCGTCCACGCCCAGCGCACGGGCCATTTCATAGCCGACGACGACGCCGCCCATGGCGGGGGAGACGACCATGTCGATCTGGCTGCGGATGTCTGCAGGCAGCGATTCAGCCAGCGCACGGCACAGCTTCTCGGCCCGCTGCGGGTTCTTCAGAACCAGCGCGCATTGCAGATAGACCGACGAGCGCAGACCGGAGGACAGGATGAAATGCCCCTCGAGCAGCGCGCCCGATGCGCGGAATTCGTTCAGAACCTCTTCGTTCGTCATGTCCGGAAAATCCTTACAACCTGATGCGCTCGACGGAGCTGACAACCTGGGCTGCCCTAAGCGCCGCCTGCACCCTTGTCAAATGGCGCAGGTCCGTGACCTCCACGTCCAACTCGAAAGTGAAGAACTGGCGGTCGCGGTGGGTAAGCTTGAGATTCGCGATGTTCGCGTCGCTCTGGCCCAGAATGCTGGCAACGGTTGCCAGCGCGCCGGGTTCGTTGCGCATGACGACCGCAAGGCGGGTGACGAACCGCTCTGTGCGCTCGGTGCTGCTGTGCCAGCGCAGGTCGATCCACAGCTCGGGCTGATCGCTGTACGATTCGAGGCTCTTGCAGTCGATGGCATGAACAACGACGCCCTGACCGGGCTCGCGGATGCCCACAATCCGGTCGCCCGGAATGGGATGACAGCACTCGGCCAGATGTACGGCGGCGCCAGGGGTGAGACCCTCGATGGAAAGGGCGATGGGGCCGGCGCTGCCTTCGGCATCCGAAGTCTTGCGCCGCGGCGTGCCGACCGAGCCGGGGAGGATGGCTTCCATCACCGTTTCGTCGCTCACCTGATGACGGGCCAGGGCGAGATAGAGCGCTTCCTCATCCGGCAGCTTGAGGCGCTCCAGCGCGTCGCGGATCGCGCCTTCGGCCAGCGGCACGCGAATGCGCTCGATCAGTGCGTCGAGCAGGCGCTTGCCGAGCGAGATGCCGTCCTCGCGCTCCTTCTGGCGAACGTGGCGACGGATGGCGGAGCGGGCCTTGCCGGTGATGACGAAGGTTTCCCACGCCGGATCAGGCTGCTGGGCGGTGGAGCGCAGGATTTCCACCTGATCGCCGTTCTGCAGCACGGTGCGCAGCGGCACGACGCGGCCATTGATCTTGGCGCCGACGGTGGTGTCGCCAAGGCGAGAGTGAACCGCATAGGCAAAGTCGACCGGCGTTGACCCCTTGGGCAGCTGGATGAGTTCGCCCTTGGGCGTGAAGCAGAACACCTGATCCTGGTACATCGCCATCTTGGTGTGTTCCAGGAACTCCTCCGGACTGGAGGCGTGCTCGAGAATTTCCAGAAGGTCCTGTAACCACGGAGACTGTTGGCCGCCTTCGGCGCGGATATGCTGCTTGTAGGCCCAGTGGGCGGCAAGGCCAAGCTCGGCCTGCGCGTGCATCTCACGGGTGCGGATCTGGATTTCGATGCGCATGCGCCCCGGTCCCATGACCGTGGTGTGCACGGAGCGGTAGCCGTTGCGCTTCGGGATCGAGATGTAGTCCTTGAAGCGGCCGGGTACGGTCGGCCAGCGGCCGTGGATGATGCCGAGCGCGCGGTACACCTCGGGCACGGTGTCCACGATCACGCGGAAGGCGACGATGTCAGAGAGCTGCTCGAAGCTGATGTCCCGCTCCTGCATCTTCTTCCAGATGGAGTGGGGGCGCTTCTCGCGGCCCAGCACCTCGGCCTTGAGACCGTGCTGGTGGAGCAGATACTCGATGTCCTCGATCACGCGGGGAACGAGGTCGCCCGCCGTCTCGCGCAGCTGGCCGAGGCGCTTGGTGATGGACTCGTAGGCCTGGGGCTCCATCTCGCGAAAGGCGATCTCGGTGAGCTCGTCCTTGAACTCGTACATGCCGATGCGCTCGGCGAGCGGGGCGTAGATTTCCAGCGTCTCGCGGGCGATGCGGCGGCGCTTCTCCTCCTTCTTGATGAAGTGGAGGGTGCGCATGTTATGCAGCCGGTCCGCCAGCTTCACCAGCAGCACGCGGATGTCGTCGGACATTGCCAGCAGGAACTTGCGGAAGTTCTCCGCCGCGCGCTCGGACTCGGTCTGGGCCTCGATGCGGGAGAGCTTGGTGACGCCATCCACCAGCCGGGCGACATCATGGCCGAACAGCTGCTCGATCTGCTCGTAGGTGGCGACCGTATCCTCGATGGTGTCGTGCAGGATGGCGGTGGTGATGGTTTCGCAGTCGAGCTTCAGGTCGGTGAGAATGCCGGCGACTTCAATGGGGTGGGAAAAGTAGGGGTCGCCGCTGGCGCGCTTCTGGGTCCCGTGCGCCTTCATCGAGAAGACGTATGCGCGGTTCAGCATCTCCTCGTCGGCGTCAGGATCGTAGGAACTTACCTTTTCAACCAGTTCATACTGTCTCAGCACAGGGGAACCCAAACCTCACTCTTCACGAAACGCCCAGAAACGCCGGGCCTTCGCCAGACCTGTCGTCAACGGATTAGGTAGCGAATCTGCCGGTTCATTGCGAGGGGAACAAGCAGGAGAGGGGCTTATTTTGTGCATTTCCGCAACAGCTGTGTCCTGAAAAGGTGCCCGGAAAGCAAGAAGCCGCCCCGGCAGGACCGGGACGGCTTCTGAAACACTTGCCCGAGAACAGGCAGGCGCAGCGCTTAGTCTTCGCCGCCGTCGTCATCCTCAACGGCCGGGCGCGGCGGCTGGGATGCGGTCAGGCGAAGCGCAGCGGCGGAAGCGGCGATGGAGACCTCCTCATCAGGGATCTCGTCCTTCACTTCGACGACCTTCTGGAAGGACTGGACCAGAGCCTCGCGCAGATAATCCGGCTGGATGGTCTCTTCGGCGATTTCGCGCAGGGCAACGACCGGGTTTTTATCGCGGTCGCGCTCGAGGGTCAGCTCGGCGCCGCTCGAAATCTGGCGGGCGCGCTGCCCCGCATAGAGTACCAAGTCGAAGCGGTTGGGGACCTTTTCGACGCAATCCTCAACGGTGACGCGTGCCATGGTAGAGCCTCATCTCAAAAACCTTGAAGAACGGCGGGCGCTAACAGCTTGCAGGGCTGGTGTCAAGCAATCAGCCTGAAAGTGCCGGGCGCACGCAGGGTTAATCTAGTGGGTGCGCGGCTTTGCGCAAGGGAAAAGCCGGGGTGATGCCGGTCTTAACTGACCGGGCTGGGCGGCAGATGCTTGAGCGGATCGACCGCGCGGCGGCCGTTGCGGATTTCGAAGTGCAGCTGGGGGCGGTCAACCGAACCGGTGGCACCGGCGCGGGCAATGGGCTCGCCTGCGCGCACCGTATCTCCGCGCTGGACCAGCACGGCTTCGTTGTGAGCATAGGCCGTCACCCAGCCATCGCCATGCTTGATGAGGATCAGCCAGCCGAAGCCCTTGAGGCCATCTCCCGCGTACGCCACGACGCCGGGCGCGGCGGCGCGGACGGTCGCGCCTTGCGTCGCAGCGATGTTGATGCCGTCGTTATGCAGCCCGCCCTGCTTCGGACCGAAGCGGGAGAGGATGCGCCCGTTCAGCGGCCAGGAGAAGGTGCTGGCGAACGCTGCGGGAGCGGGCACCGGCTTTGGCGCGGCGGTTGTGGTCGCAGCCGTGCCCGCAGGGGCTGATCGCTGCGCGGGCCGATCGCCGGCAGCGGGGGCGCTGGCAATCTGCGTTGCGGATTTGTCGCCGTTGGTGAGGGTGGGCGAGGCAGGCAGCCGCAGCCTCTGGCCGACCTGCACGGCATAGGGCTTGTCCAGACTGTTGAGCCGGGCCAGCGTGGTCAGATCCGTGCCGTAAGCGCGGGAGATGCTGTAGCCGGTCTCACCGGAGCGCACGATGTGATAGCGGGCTGCCGGAATGCTGAGTTTCTGGCCCGAGCGAAGGGCATAGGGCGGCTGCAGATTGTTGGCGACGACGATGTCGCGCAGCTCGACCCCGGTGCGACGGGAGATGGCGAACAGGGTTTCGCCCGGTCCGACCGTGATGGTGCCGCCCGCGACCGCCTGCGCTTGCGCCTGTGCCACAGGTGAAGCGGTGGATGCTGCCGGGCGGGTCGATGCCGTTTTCTGGGCTGGAGCGGCGGCTGCGTGTGTGCGGTTCAGCTGCGATTGATTGAGAGCTGCCGTGGCTTTGGCGGACGGGTCGGCAGAGCGGCTGCTGCGGGCCTGCTTGCTCTGCCTGGCCTGGGACTTCTGCTTGTTCGCCGCAGCTTTCTGCGAGGTTTTCTTCTGCGCGCTAGCCTTTGATTTTGGCTTGGCGGCTTGCGGGCGAGAGGATTCCTGCGCCGGGCTGCGCTGGCGGATCTCATCGTAACCGGAAACGTAGCCGGAAGCGCAGGCAGAGAGAAACAGAAGCGCGCCCGCCGCGAAGATATGTTGGATGCCTGTCGTCACGCCGGCAGTCTAGGGGTTATACGCCGCTTGCAAAAGCCTTAACCGCCCCGGTTGCCAAAAGCCGTTGCCAGCGCGGCCATGGAGCCGCGGTGCGTGAGGTCCAGATGCAGGGGAGTGACGGAGACATAGTTCTCCCGCATGGCCTTCAGATCGGTCTCCTGGCCGGGCTCGGCGACTTCGCGCCCAAGGCCGAACCAGTAGTAGGTGAAGCCACGCACATCGGTGCGCTCCTCAATGATCGGATTGCCGTAGTCGCGCAGGCCCTGCTGGGTGACACGTACGCCGCGCACTGCATTTGCCGGGCAGGGCGGGAAGTTGATGTTGATGAGCACATCGGACGGCCAGCCCGCCGCCAGCAGGGTTTTCAGCACGGGCACGGCGTGCTGCCGGGCGGCGTCGAACGCCTCGGGACCGGCGGGACGCTCGATGCACGCCTGCGACAGCGCGACCGAGGGAATGCCGGCCAGCGTGCCTTCCATGGCGGCGGAGACGGTGCCGGAATAGGTGACGTCTTCCGCCAGGTTGGCCCCGCGGTTGACGCCGGAGAGGATGAGGTCAGGCCCTGCCCCGTCGATCACCCGGCCCAGCGCCATCATCACGCAGTCCGTCGGGGTGCCGCGCACGCCGATCCGTCGCTCGCCAAAGCGCTGCACCCGCACCGGATGGGACAGGGACAAGGAGTGGCCCGCGCCGGACTGCTCCTCCAGCGGCGCGACGACCCAGATGTCATCGCTAAGCTGGCTGGCGATCTCCTCCAACACCTGAAAGCCGGGGGCGTGAATGCCGTCGTCGTTGGTCAGGAGAATGCGCATCGGAAATCAACCTCGACTTGGTACGAAAGCTCAGGCCTGCGGCTCGAGCCGTTCAATGCCGCCCAGATAGGGGCGCAGGGCGGCCGGGATGACGACGCTGCCGTCCGCCTGCTGGTGGTTCTCCAGCAGCGCGACCAGAGTGCGACCAACGGCAAGGCCCGACCCGTTCAGGGTGTGTACGAAGCGGGTGTTCTTCTCCGCCTTGGTACGGGTGCGGGCGTTCATGCGGCGGGCCTGGAAGTCGCCGCAGTTGGAGCAGGAAGAAATTTCCCGATAGGTGTTTTGGGCCGGCAGCCAGACCTCGATGTCGTAAGTCTTGCGGGCGGAGAAGCCCATATCGCCGGTGCAGAGCAGCACGGTGCGGTAGGGTAGCTCCAGCTTCTGCAGAATGGCCTCCGCCGCGGCGGTCATCCGCTCGTGCTCGGCTTCGGACTCTTCCGGCGTCACGATGGAGACCAGTTCCACCTTCACGAACTGATGCTGGCGGATCATGCCGCGCGTGTCGCGCCCGGCGGCGCCGGCCTCGGCGCGGAAGCAAGGCGTGGCGGCGGTCATGCGCAGCGGCAGGGACTCGGTGGGCAGGATCTCCTCGCGCACGAGGTTGGTCAGCGACACCTCGGCAGTCGGGATCAGGTAGTACGGGGTCTCGCCCGTCGTCTTGAACAGGTCTTCCTCGAACTTGGGCAGCTGGCCGGTGCCCATCATGGCTTCGGCGCGCACGAGGTAGGGCACGTTGGTTTCCGCGTAGCCGTGCTCCTGCGTCTGTACGTCCAGCATGAACTGGGTCAGGGCGCGCTCGAGCCGGGCGATCTGGTTCTTCAGCACCACGAACCGCGCGCCGGACAGCTTGGCGCCAGCTTCGAAGTCCAGACCCAGCGGACCGCCGACGTCAACGTGGTCCTTCGGCTCGAAGTCGAACTGGCGCGGCTGGCCCCAGCGGCGGATCTCGACGTTGGCGGTCTCATCCGGCCCTTCCGGCACATCGTCGGCGGGCAGGTTCGGGATTTCAGCGAGGCGGGCGTTCAGGCGGGCCTGAACCTGGCGCTCGGCCTCCTCAAGCGCGGGGAGCTTTTCCTTCAGGGCCGCAACCTCGGCCATCAGGCTTTGAGCCAGTTCCTCGTTCTTCTGGGCCTTGGCCTGGCCAATCAGCTTGGACGCCTCGTTGCGGCGGGCCTGCGCCTGCTGCATTTCGGTGAGAACGGCGCGGAGTTCCTGATCCAGCGCGAGGATCTCGCCGCTCAGCGGCGCAAGGCCACGGCGGGCGAGGCCAGCATCAAAACCTTCCGGAGTCTCGCGGATGAAACGGATGTCGTGCATGAGGCGCCCCTCGACATGAAGCAGTTGAACCGGCGCTTCGTGTGGCCTGTCATCCCGAAAAACTCAAGACTCCATTACAGGGAGCGGTATGGCGCCAGACATCGGAGTGCCGGTCATCACGTGCGCTCTCCTAACATTATGGTAGGTCCAAGGCCTTGCGGGCTGGCAATGGCAAGCCGTGCTGTTCCCTAATGCCGGCTCGGCGCGGGATCGGCTATTTTCTAAATATTTGACTAAAAAAAAGTTAAATTAACCGCGTTTTTAATTAGCACAAAGATGCTATTTCTTCTGTTCTGGCCCTTTCGTTACGTGTATAGAGCCGGAACGAACTGCTGGGTATGTCCCAGCAAAGGGGGCTCATTCAAAAAATTTTTTTAAGTGAGAATTCAATGCGTTTATTAAAACTACTTATTCTTTGGCTTGCGAAGCATCTTGGAGCCTTTTGGCTGGCGCAAAAGCTGACATCCGATCAGTTGCGCATCCTGTGCTATCATGGCGTCTGGATTGGCGATCGCCCACGCATGGGTGAAAAGCTCTTCATGGAGCCGGAGACCTTCCGGCAACGGCTGCAGCTTCTCAAGCAGGAAGGCTATCGCGTTGTCTCCTTGAGCCAGGGCGTTGATGAACTGAAAAAGGGGAGACTGGCACCGAAATCCGTGGTGATCACCATCGATGATGGCTGGGTTTCCACACGGTCGCATATGCTGCCCGCCCTGCGGGAAGCCGGGTTTCCCTCCACTCTCTACCTGACCAGCTATTATGTGGAAAAGGTCGCGCCGGTTCTGAACGTTCTGGTGCGGTTTATCATCACGCGCACGGATCGGGGCCCTGCCGGACAGTTGGGTGCCATGCGCACCGCGATCGCGGAAGCGCAGGCGCTTGGGTATGGCTGGGAGATCGATCTGACGGCGCTTGAGACCGCCAGCTATCCGGAAGGACGGCGGGCCTTTGCGGATCTGCTGGAGGCCCTGCCGGATGTGACGCTGCGTCTGCAGTATGTGCACCGGCTGGCCGAACTGCTGGACGTCGACATCCGCCCCGCAGTGCGCGGCCGCTGGTTTGATCTGATGACACCGGAGGAAGTGCGGGAAGTCGCCGCGGCCGGTATGGATGTGCAACTCCACACGCACCGTCACCGGTTCAAGGACGTGCGCAAGATGCAGAGCCATCAGGAGATTGTGGAGAACCGGACCTCCATTGCCGGGTTCCTGCAAACGGCGCCCGCCGGGCTGGTGCACTTCTGTTACCCGAGCGGCGGATTTAACGAGGACCAGTGGCCGGTGCTGGCCGCTTTGGGCGTGCAGACGGCAACGACCGTCGAGGAGGGGCTGAACGGTTCTTCCACCGCTCGATATGGCCTCAAGCGGTTTCTCGATGGCGAGAACGTGACTGCTCTGGAGTTCGAGGCCTATCTGAGCGGTTTTTCCGAGGTGCTGACGCAGCTCAAGGCGCTGCTGCGCGGAGGTCGGCGGCGGCAGGTTGCAACTGCATCAGCGTGGGCACTCAACAGCCCGACGGGTGTGGTGGAGCCAGAGCGGCAGAAGCAGGCGGCCTAACCGCCTTTGATAGAATTGCGCTGAAACAGAGAAGGCCGCGGCGGTTGCCGTGGCCTTCCTGTTCGCCTGAAACCCAGCCTGCCTAGTTGCTGGCCGGGGTGCCGGTCTGCGTGCTGGCAATTGCGTTCTGGCGGTAGTCGCCGTCCAGTTCCGCTGCCAGGTAGGTGAAGGCGGCGTAAGCCGCAGTGGCCTGATTGATGCGCTTGCGGTCGATGC
>NZ_DATBUP010000216.1:0-12428 GCF_036515995.1 Pedomonas sp.
ACTGCCGTCGGGGCGTCCGGCAGATCGGGCAGGTTGATCGCCTTCAGAATCTGGTCGATCCGGCTCTCGATTTCCGCGCCAGAGCCTTTGCCTGCGATGCTGATCTTGACCAGCCAGTCTCCCAGCGGAACCATCGCCACCGCGGCCGCCGTCCCATTGGTTGGGTTCTCGTAACTGACCCGCATCGCGCTGGCCGTCTTGCTGCCGGGAGGCGCGAAGATCGTTGCCGGTTTGGTCGGCCCAGATCCGTTCCCGAGCGCGAGTGCCACGTGCGCCCGATCGAACCACAGCGGCACGCTCATCGCCGCCGGGCTGTAGACGTGAATCAGGATGGCGGTGGCGTTGTCTTCAGACACATAGCGCGCAAACACGTCGTACTCGCTGGAGGTCGTATCCTGCACCGCGTCGCGCTTGGCACCGACCAGAACCGCTGGAAACGTCATGCCGGACCGCTCGTGCCGCCAGTCACGCTCCGTGCTGGCCTCAACCGCGCGGACCATCGCTATCTGGCTGGATGCAGACGTTGCCGTCAGCGCCGCGCCAAGAACCACCAAACCCGCCAAAAGCCCCGATCGCATGGCTTGCATCCCCTGTGATTGCCCGGCCCGATCCTACCCTCTCGCGCCGCCCCCTGCCACGCCCGCACGCAACTATTCCGAGTATATTCTGTCCGCCCACCCGAAATACTGTCGGGGCAAGCAAAAAGGCCGGAGCTTTCGCCCCGGCCTTCCGTCATGGTCAGGCGTCGCGCCTTACTTGTTGGCGATCATCGCGCCGAAGTCGGCCTCGGCCATCTTCGTCTCGCCCACGTAAGCCTCGCCGCGATACTTGCGCACGCCGCCACGGGCGTAGGTCTGGGTCACGCGCAGCTCCAGCATGCAGCCCGGCAGCACCGGCTTGCGGAACTTCGCGCCCTCGATGCTCATGAAGAACACCAGCTTGCCCTCGGCCTCCGGGCCCATGGAATGCACTGCGTGCACGGCGGCGGTCTGCGCCATCGCTTCCACGATCAGCACGCCCGGCATCACCGGGTGGCCCGGGAAATGGCCCTGGAAGAAGTGCTCGTTCATGGTGACGGCCTTGATGCCAACCGCCGAGACGTCCTTCACAACCTGTTCCACCCGATCGATGAGCAGCATCGGGTAGCGGTGCGGAATCATTTCCAGAATACGCTGGAGTTCAATGGTTACGGCTTCGGCGGTTTCCGACATGAGCGCACCCCTTCGTCACAAGTGTCTGAACAAAAAATCAAATTCTGAAATCAGGTCGCCGCGGCAACCACAGGGAGGGCTGCCCCCGCAACAGGAACGGGATGCGGTTGTTCAGCACCGCATCCCGTCCCGGAAACGTCCGCCGGTGCGCCAAGGCGGCACCGGCTGCGTTCAAGCTCTTACTTCTTCGCGGCCGGCTGCTGCGCGGCCTGCGGAGCCGGCGGCGTGGTCGAGACGGTCGGCAGCGACTTCTGCATGCGAGCGATCACGTCGCCGGTTATGTCGATGCTGCTGTTGGCGAACACGACGGCGTCGCGGTTCAGCACCAGGGTCGCGCCGCGCTCCTGGATGATCTGGTTGATCACCGGACGCGAGCCCTCGAGGATCTGGTTGACCACGTGGTTCTCGGTGCGGCCGTAGTCATTGCGCATCGTTGCCACTTCCTGGTCGGCCTTCTGGGCCTTCTGCTGCAGTTCGCGCTGCTTGGCCTGAAGCACGTCCGGAGCGGCGATGCCGGATTCGGCCTGCTGCTGCAGGGCCTTGGCGTCGGCTTCCAGCTGGGACTGCAGGGTCTTCAGCTTGGATTCCAGAGCGTTGCGCTTGGAGTCCAGGGTCGGCTGAGCCGCCTTCAGAGCGGCCGATTCCTGAACGACGCGGTTCAGGTCGACAACGAGGTAAGCGGAGCGGGCAGCCGAGGCGGCCGGAGCGGCCTCCTGCGCCATGACCGGGCTGATCATCGCCAGGCCCAAACCCGCGGAGACAGCAGCGGTCAGGAGAACTTTCTTCATTTTAGAACTGAGTCCCTATGTTGAACTGGAAGACTTCGGTGTCATCACCCTCTTCCTTGACCAGAGCTTTGGCAAGGTCGATCCGGAACGGGCCGAACGGTGAATTCCACATTACGCCAATACCAACCGACACGCGCGGCTTGGCGGAATCGCCCAGCAGCTGCTCCTCGACACCGGTTGTCGTGCCGAAGGACGGATTGCGACCCACCTTCCACAGGCTGCCCACGTCGACATAGGTCGAGGTGCGCAGGCCCATTTCGCGTGCACCTGCACCCAGCGGCACCTCGAGCTCGACGCTGCCGAGGTAGTACAGTTCGCCGCCCAGCGGATCGTCGTAGGACAGACCCTCGGCCGTACAGGTCTTGGCGGTCACGCCAGCCTTGGTGCAGGTACGAACGGAGCGCGGACCGATACCGCGAATGGCGAAGCCGCGAATGCGCGGGCCACCCAGGAAGAAGCGGTCGTTGATCCGCACGTCCTCGCCGCCCCAGCCGAACACCCAGCCGCCTTCCACGCCCGAGCGCAGGATCCAGCCGGAGTTGAACAGGTTGAAATAGCGGTCGTAGTCCACGCGGCTGTTCACGTAGTTCACGCCGCCGCCCACACCGGCCACGTCCTGGCTGAAGGTGAAGCGCTGGCCCCGGCTCGGACGGATCGCGTTGTCGCGGTTGTCGAACACCAGCGTGTAACCTACGGCCGAGGTGGTGCGGTTGGACTTGCCTTCCGGACCGACGAGATCGCACAGGTAGGTGCCGGCGGTGAACAGGTTGCACTGGCCGTTGGTGAAGTAGACGCCCTTGTCCAGCGACACTTCGGCCTGAGACAGGCCATAGCGCAGGCCCAGCGACCAGAATTCCGTGATCGGGAAACCCGAGCGCAGACGGAAACCGGTGGTCACTTCCTCGTAGGTGGTCTGGCGGTCGTTATCGCCCACGCTGTTGTAGCGGAAGCTGTTCAGGTCGCGCCGGTAGACGTCGATACCCGCCGCCAGGTTCTTGTCCATGAAGTACGGCTCGGTGAACGACAGCTCCAGCTCGTTGCGGTAGCTGGAAAGCGTGAAGCTCACCCGCGCTTCCTGGCCTTTGCCCATGAGGTTGCGCTCGGTCACCGACACGTCGGCGATGAACCGCTCAAGGCTGGAGAAGCCCGCGCCGATCTGGAGTTCGCCCGTGGACTTTTCCTCCACGTTGGTTTCCAGAATGACGCGGTCAGGCGTCGAGCCCGGCTTCTGCTCGATCTCCAGGTTCTCCTGGAAGAAGCCGAGCGACTGGATACGGTCGCGCGAGCGCCGCACCTTGAAGCTGTTGAACGGATCACCCTCGGCCAAGCGGAACTCGCGGCGGATGACCTTGTCCAGCGTGCGCACGTTGCCGTTCACGTCGATCCGCTCGACATAGACGCGCGGCGCTTCGTTGACGACGAACGTAACGTCCATCGTCAGGTCTTCCTTGTTGCGGTTGATCTGCGGACGGATCTCCGCAAAGGCGTAACCGAACAGTCCCGCCGTCTCGGTCAGGCTCTCGATCGTGCTTTCGATCTGCTTGGCGTTGTACCAGCTGCCTTCCTGAATGCCGATGAGCGCGCGCAGCATCTCCGGCTTCAGGTCACGAATGCGGCTTTCCACATCGATCTTGCCGAACTTGTAGCGCGGGCCCTCTTCCACCAGATAGGTCTGGATGAAGTCGCGCCGGTTCGGAGCCAGTTCCGAGCCCACCGAGACCACGCGGAAGTCCGCATAGCCTTCGGTCAGGTAGAACTGACGCAGCTTTTCACGATCGTACGCGGTGCGGTCCGGATCGTACGTATCGTTCGAGGTCAGGAACCGCCACCAGCGGGACTGGCGGGTGGCCAGCTCGCCGCGCAGTTCGCCGTCGGAGAACTGCTCGTTGCCGATCACATTGATCTGGCGGACCTTGGACTTCGGACCCTCGTTGATCTCGAACACCAGGTCGATACGGTTCTGCGGCAGCTGGATCGCCTTCGGGTTCACCGAGGCGGCGAAGCGGCCCGAACGGCGCGCCAGTTCCAGAATGCGCGCCACGTCCGCCCGCACCTTTGAACGGGTGAAGATCTGGCGCGGGGCCAGCTTCACTTCCGGGCGCAGCTTGTCTTCCTTGAGGCTCTTGTTCCCCTCGAAGACGATGCGGTTGATGATCGGGTTCTCGCGCACCACCACGGTGATGATGCCGTTGTTGTCCCGGATCTGTACGTCGGCGAAGAATTCGGTCGAGAACAGGCGCTTCAGGGCCTGGTCGAGGATGTCCTGATCGTAGCTGTCCCCCACCGAGAGGTTCATGTACGAGCGGACCGTCTCCGCCTCCAGGCGCTGGTTGCCCTCGATCGCAATCGCCCGCACCACGCTCATCTGAGACGGCGCGATCGGTGCGACCGGCGCGGACTGTCCGCCAGCCTGCCCCCCGGCCGGTGTTGCGGGCTGAGCCGCCTGCGGTGCCGGAGCCTGCTGCGCTGGCGCGCTCGGCCCGGCCGGTCCCACCTGCTGTGCTTCAACGGCGAACGGCGTCAGTGCCGTCGACACCGTCAGGATCGCAGCCAGCGTTGATGCAGAAGACCGGATATTACCCCTAGAACTCACGCGCTTTGCCCCTGTCCCGCTGAAGCCATATTAGAAAAAATCAAGATTACGCGCTCAACCGAGAAGACCCGAGAGCCGGTCCCAGAGCCCGAAGGATGCAAGATCGTTCCACGTCAAGAAGACCATCAACGACACCACCAGCGTAAAACCGGCAAGAAACGCCCATTCCTGCACCTTCTGGCTGACCGGACGGCCACGGACAGCCTCGATCGCGTAGAGAAACAAATGGCCACCGTCAAGCATCGGCACCGGTAGCAGGTTCACGAAGCCGAGGTTCAGAGAAATCAGTGCCATGAAACTGATCAACGTCAAGAGGCCGAGCGAAGCATGCTGTCCGGAAACCTGCGCGATCTTCACCGGACCGCCCAACTCCTTCACCGAGCGGTCGCCGGTGATGATCTCGGCAAGGCCCCGCGCCATCATCACGGTCAGATCGATGGTCGCCTCGGTGGCGTAATAGAAGGATTCGATCGGCCCCCGACGCACAAGCTCCGGCATGCCCCCCATCAGACCCACCTGCCCACGAACGTAAACGTTGCCGAACGGGTCCTTGTCCTCGATCCGCTGCGGCGCAACCGTCAGCTCGCGCTCGACGCCGTTGCGGTCCACCACCACGCGCAGCGACCCCTCGCCGGGGTGCAGACGGATGCGGTCACGCACCTCCTCGAAGGTGTCCACCTTGCCGCCGTTCACGGAGAGGATGAGGTCGCCCGGCTCGAACCCGGCTTCTGCCGCCGGGCTGTTCGGCATCACGTCAGACACCCGTGCCGGGGTGTACTGCTGGCCGATGGTCATGAAGAAACCGGCGAAGATCAGGATGGCGAACAGGAAGTTCACCAGCGGCCCGGCCGCCACGATGATCGCCCGCTGCCACACCGGCTTGAGGGCGAACGTCCCTGCCCGCTCCTCCGGCGTCATGGCGGCAATGGCCTCGGGGCTCGGCATGCTGGCCCCGTTGGCGTCCCCCGCGAACTTCACGTAGCCGCCGAACGGCAGCGCCGCCAGCTTCCAGCGGGTGCCCGCCTTGTCGGTCCAGCCCAGCAGCTCCCGGCCGAAGCCGATGGAGAAGGTGTCGATACGGGTCTTGAAGATGCGTCCGGCGATGTAGTGGCCCCATTCGTGAATGAAGACCAGCACCCCGAGAACGACGAGGAAAATCGCGATGGTGAAGAAGAGACCGGGCTGCGGCAGTTCAACCATCCGTTTTACCTTTTCCCTGCCGCCACCGCGGCCCCATTTCGTGCCAGAACCGCAGTCTCCGCCGTCCGCCTGGCTTCGCTGTCGATAGCCATTACGTCGGCGAGGCTGCCGATCTTCGGCGCTCCAAGCTTGTCCAGAACGTCCGCCACGATTGCGGCGATATCAAGAAAGCCGATCCTGCCATCAAGGAAAGCCTGAACCGCCACCTCATTAGCAGCGTTCAGCACGGCCGGAGCGCCTTCGCCAGCCCGAAGCGCCGACCAGGCCAGATTCAGCGCCGGAAAGCGTTCCGGATCCGGCGCCTCGAAGGTCAGCTTTCCAATAGCCGCCAAGTCCAGGCGCTTGCTGGGGGTTTCGATTCGATCCGGCCAGGCCAGCGTGTAGGCAATCGGCGTGCGCATGTCCGGCGTGCCGAGCTGAGCCAGAACCGAGCCGTCCACATACTCCACCAGCGAATGCACGACGGACTGCGGATGCACCAGCACGTCCAACTGCTCGACCGAAACCGGGAACAGATGGTGCGCCTCGATCAGCTCCAGCCCCTTGTTCATGAGCGTTGCCGAATCGATAGAAATCTTCGCGCCCATCGACCACACCGGGTGAGACAGTGCCTGCTCCCGGGTCACCAGCGCCATCTCTGCGCGAGACCGCTCGCGGAACGGCCCGCCGGAGGCGGTCAGGATCACCCGCGCCACCCGTTCCGGGCGCTCGTAGTCGAATACCTGGTGGATGGCGTTGTGCTCGGAATCGACCGGCAGCAGCCGCCCGCCGCTGTCGTTTGCCGCGCGGGTCACGATATCACCGGCGCACACCAGCGATTCCTTGTTGGCCAGCGCCACGGTCGCGCCGCGCTGCGCCGCCTTCAGGGTCGGTTGCAGGCCCGCCGCGCCCACGATGGCGGACATCACCCAGTCCGCGGGGCGCTCCGCCGCGTCCACCACGGCTTCCGCTCCTGCAGCAACCTCGATGCCGGTGCCGGCCAACGCCTCCTTCAGCGCGCTGTATGCGCTGGCGTCCGCCACCACGGCGACTTCAGGGCGAAACTTGCGTGCGGCCTCGGCCAGCTCCACCACGTTGCTGTTCGCCGTCAGCGCGACGCAGCGGTACTTGTCCGGGTTGCGCCCCACCAGATCGAGCGTCGAGCGGCCGATCGAGCCGGTAGCCCCCAGAATGGTGATCGGCCGTGCACTCACAGCAATGCTCCTATCCCCAGCCCGAACAGTTCGGCCAGCGCGACCAGCGGGGCCGCGGCCACCAGACCGTCCACGCGGTCCATGATACCCCCATGTCCGGGCAGGATACTTCCAGAATCTTTTACATCGAATGCACGTTTCAGCGCGGATTCGCCCAGATCACCCATCTGGGAGACGACCGCCAGCACCGCCGCGCCGCCCGCCAGCCAGATCGCCTTCTCCAGCGGCAGGCCGAAGAGCGCGCCCAGCACCCAGCCGGACAGCGCCGCGCCAATCGTGCCGCCGATCAGGCCGGACCAGGTCTTCTTCGGAGAAATGCGCGGGGCCAGCTTCGGCCCGCCGAAGCGGCGGCCCGCAAAGTAGGCGCAGGTATCGGTCATCGCGACCGCCACCATCACCCAGAGAACGATCTTGAAGCCGTCCGGCAGGTGGCGCAGCCAGGCCAGCGCCAGCGCGGGCACGGCGGCATAGATCAGCCCCGGCCCCACCCAGCGCAGGGACCGCTGCTTCAGCACCAGTCCTGCGAGCCCCAGAAAAGCCCCGCCGCCGAGGGTGAGCGCGAACCCCATCGGCCAGTTGCCCGCCCCGGCAAGGCCGAAGCCGGCCGCCAGCAGCGTGAGCGCCAGCAGGTAAACGATGCGCGGCTGACCGGCACCGGTGACCGTGCACCACTCCCGCAGCACCAGCGCGCCGATCACCAGCGTCAGGGTCAGGAAAGCAAGGCCGCCCAGCCACAACAGGCCGATAGCGACGGCGGCCATCACCACCCCGGCAATGGCGCGCACTTTGAGATCGGATTTTGCCGGTTCAGAGCCGGTATGGACCTGTTCTGTGGACACGGGAACTCACCGTCCGCCAAAGCGCCGGTCGCGCTGCGCAAAGTCGGCGATGGCCGCTTCAAGGGCTTCCCGGTCGAAGTCCGGCCAAAGGCACGGCACGAAGATCAGTTCCGCATAGGCGGCCTGCCACAGCAGGAAGTTGGAGAGCCGCTGCTCGCCGGAGGTGCGGATGATCACGTCCGGATCCGGAATGTCGTGGGTCAGCAGGTGGCTTGCCACCGTCTGCTCGCACACCGTCTCCGGGTCGATCTCGCCCGCCTTCACCTTGCGGGCGATCTCCCGCGCGGCAGCGGCAATCTCTGACTGGGCGCCGTAATTCAGCGCCAGAATGAGCGTAAGCCCGCTGTTGGACGCGGTAAGCGCTTCGGATTCCTCCACCAGCGCCACCACGTCCTTTGACAGGCGGGTGCGATCGCCGATCACCCGGAGCCGCACGTTCTGGCGGTTCAGCTCGGAGACCTCGTTGCGCAGGTAAACCCGCAGCAGGCTCATCAGATCGTCCACCTCTTCGGGCGGACGCTTCCAGTTCTCTGACGAGAAGGCGTAGAGGGTCAGGTACCCCACGCCCATTTCCGCACAGGCCGTGACCGTGCGGCGCACGGCCTCCGCACCCTGCCGATGGCCGAGGGCGCGCGGCAGCAGTCGCCGCTTCGCCCACCGGCCATTGCCGTCCATGATGATCGCGATATGCCTTGGCGGCGTATGCGCGGCCGGAAGAGAGGGTGCGGTCGCGGTCAACGTCAGCCTATCACTTACCGAGGATCTCTTTTTCCTTCGCGGCGGTCACCGCGTCGATCTCACCGATGATCTTGTCGGTGATCTTCTGGATCTCGTCGGCGCGGCGCTTGTGGTCGTCCTGACCGATGTCGCCGTCCTTCTCGGCCTTCTTCAGGGCGTCCATGCCGTCGCGGCGCACGTTGCGCACGGCAACACGGGCCTTCTCGGCATACTGGTTGGTGAGCTTGGCCAGTTCCTTGCGGCGCTCTTCCGTCAGTTCCGGAATCGGCAGGCGGATCACCTGGCCTTCGGCAATCGGGTTCAGGCCGAGGCCGGAGGCGCGCAGCGCCTTCTCGACAGCGTTGGCGTTCGAGCGGTCCCACACCTGAACCGACAGCATGCGCGGCTCCGGCGCGGTGACGGTCGCCACCTGGTTCAGCGGCATGTTGGCGCCGTAAACTTCCACCACGATCGGATCCAGAAGCGCCGTGGAGGCGCGGCCCGTCCGCAGGCCCGCGAAGTCGTGCTTCAGGGTTTCCAGCGCGCCGCGCATCCGGCGCTCAAGGTCGGCTTTATCGTAGCTGCTCATAATATCTTGCCCCGTTGTCAGGCTTCGTTGCTGATAATGGTTGCCGTGCCGGTGCCTTCAAGCACCCGCGCCAGGTTTCCATGTTCGTGAATCGAGAAAACAACAATCGGGATGTTGTTGTCACGGCAGAGCGCGACCGCGGAGGCGTCCAGCACCTTCAGGTCGTCTGCCAGAACCTTGTTGAAGCTCAGCGTATCGTAGCGAACCGCATTCGAGTCCTTCTTCGGGTCGGCGGTATAGACGCCGTCCACCTGCGTGCCCTTGAGCAGGCCGTCGCAGGCCATTTCCGCGGCGCGCAGGGCCGCTGCGGTATCGGTGGTGAAGAACGGATTGCCGGTGCCGGCTGCGAAGATCACGATGCGGCCCTTCTCCATGTGCCGCACCGCGCGACGCCGGATATAGGGCTCGCACACGCTCGACATCGGAATGGCGGACAGAACCCGCGTCTCGACGCCCATGTGCTCCAGTGCGTTCTGAACCGCCAGCGCGTTCATCACGGTCGCCAGCATGCCCATGTAGTCGGCCGAGGCCCGGTCGAAGCCCTTGGCGGCTGCCGCCAGCCCGCGGAAGATGTTTCCGCCGCCCACGACCAGACAGATCTGGAAGCCCGCGTCGCGCGCCAGCTTCACCTCGATCGCGATCCGCTCAACCGTCGCCGGATCGATACCGTACTGCCCGGTGCCCATCAGGGACTCGCCGGAGAGCTTGAGGAGGACCCGGTTAAATCGCCGCCGCGCCGTCATAGTCCCCGTCTCTCCTGATCTCTGTGTTCGTTGAAGCGTCCCGAACCTGAATGGACGGACGCCGGTCTTCAGACAAGCAAAACCGGCCAGCACCATAATGGGGCTGGCCGGTCCTGCCAACAGTTCGGTTTAGTTGGTGCCGGCAGCAGCGGCAACTTCGGCTGCGAAGTCGCTGGCCTGCTTCTCGATGCCTTCGCCCAGCTGGAAGCGCAGGAAGCCCTTCAGGGCAACCGGAGCGCCAACGTCCTTGCCGGCCTGGGCAACAACGTCGCCAACCTTGGTCTTGCCGTCGATCACGAAGACCTGGCTCGTCAGAACCACTTCTTCCTTGAACTTGCGCAGAGCGCCTTCGACCATCTTCTCGACGATCTCGGCCGGCTTGCCCGAAGCAGCGGCCTTCTCGGCAGCGATGGCGCGCTCACGCTCCAGCACTTCCGGATCGATGCCGGTCTCGTCCAGAGCCAGCGGGCTCACGGCCGCCACGTGCATGGCGATCTGCTTGCCCAGAGCTTCCAGCTTTGCAGCGTCGCCGGCCGATTCGAGCGCGACCAGCACGCCGATCTTGCCGATGCCCGGTGCAATGGCGTTGTGCACGTAACCGGCAACCACGCCCTGCGACACTTCCAGGGTGGCCGCGCGGCGCAGCGACTGATTCTCGCCGATGTTGGCGATGTTCTGGGTCAGTTGCTCGGAGACGGTGCCCGAACCGCCCGGGTAGGCAGCGTTGGCCAGAGCGTCCAGATCGTCGCCCTTTTCCAGAGCGATCTCGGTCACGGTGCGCACGAAGCTCTGGAACAGCTCGTTCTTGGCAACGAAGTCGGTTTCCGAGTTCACTTCAACCAGGGCGCCCTTGGTGCCGGAGACGGCAACGCCGATCAGACCTTCGGCCGCAACGCGGCCTGCCTTCTTGGCAGCGGCGGCCAGACCCTTGGTGCGCAGCCAGTCAACGGCCGCTTCCAGGTCGCCATTGGTCTCGTTCAGCGCCTTCTTGCAGTCCATCATGCCTGCGCCGGTCTTCTCGCGCAGTTCCTTCACCAGGCTCGCAGTAATCTCAGCCATGTCTCATCCCTTCGGTCTGATCGCAGTCGTTACCGGAAACGTGCCACCTCGCAAACCGGCCCAGTGCTCGCCAAGCCCAGCCCTTCAAGCCTTTGGCCCTTAAGCTCCCGGCCCTATTCAAGCCCAGTGCTTTGTCAGGCCCTTATGCTCCCTGAGCCCACCTCTGCAATTCGGAGGGCTCCGCCAAGCCTGCGCCGCTCGTGCCGCTGCGAGGGTCCATGTACGCGGGAAAATCTACTGTCGGATACCGCGATGGAGTCCCGCCATAATCGGGGACTAACACGTTAATGTGTCAATGCGTTGAAAAACGTCGTTACGTCAAAGAACGTCACTGAGCTTGGAACATCATGCTTGGAACATTTGCCCGAAACATCAGCGCGCCCGAAAACGCAATCACGCAGGCAAAACGCCCAAGGCGGGCCCGCTGGCCTTGCAGCCGGCGAACCCGCCTCCGGGGTTTGTCTTACTGGGCAGCCGGAGCTTCGGCCACAGCCTGCTCGACCGGCTGCTCGAGAGCGCCGATGTCGCGGCCCTTGCGAACCTGCTCACCGACCTTGCCGTCCAGAACGGCGTCGGCGATCGCGTCGCAGTAGAGCTTGATCGCGCGGGAAGCGTCGTCGTTGCCCGGGATCGGGAACGCAATGCCGTCCGGCTTGCAGTTGGTGTCAAGGATGGCGATCACGGGAATGCCAAGGGTGTTGGCTTCGTGAATCGCGATGTTTTCCTTGTTGGTGTCGATGATGAAGATCACGTCCGGCAGACCGCCCATGTCGCGGATACCGCCCAGGGACTGGGACAGCTTGTCGCGATCGCGGGTCATGCGAAGAATTTCCTTCTTCGTCAGACCGGAGGTCGAGGACGACAGACGCTCTTCGATCTGCTTGTAGCGGCGGATCGACTGGCTGATCGTCTTCCAGTTGGTGAGCATGCCGCCCAGCCAGCGGTGGTTGACGTAGTACTGGCCGCAGCGGGCTGCTGCTTCCGCCACCGGATCCTGAGCCTGACGCTTGGTGCCGACGAACAGCACCTTGCCGCCGGCAGCCGTCACGTCACGGACGAACTGCAGGGCGCGTGCCAGCAGGGGCACCGACTGCGACAGGTCGATGATGTGGACACCATTGCGCTCGCCGAAAATGTACGGCGCCATCCGCGGGTTCCAGCGGTGGGTTTGGTGACCAAAGTGTGCGCCAGCTTCCAGAAGCTGCTGCATCGTAACGACGGGAACCGCCATCCGTTTTCTCCTTCTCCAGTTAGTATCCGCCGCGGAGGGTTCGGCCTTTCGGCCCACCGGGAAGGCTCGCCTCCGCGTGTGAGATGGCGGGGGCATTACCCCAGCCCGGAACAGAAATCAAGCAACCCGTTCAGTCAAAAAGCACTCCGGATCAAGAAGACACCGGGTCAAAAGCACTGGGCAAGCCAGAGCGATGGCAGCTCTTTCCGCCAAGGGGGTCTCAACCCCCTTGGCAATTCCCCTGTCGTTTCATCGGACCGCGCTC
>NZ_DATBUP010000217.1:0-11430 GCF_036515995.1 Pedomonas sp.
GAGGGACTCGCCAAAGGCGAGAAGCCCGACAATAGGCCCTGCCCAGACGCTGTATCGCGTTATGAAATCAGCAGTCTGCTCGATCAGTTCTTCCACAAATCCCACCCGCGCAATGTTGCCAAGCTGCACTTAACGCATGAAATCGAGGTGGGAAGCAAGCCGTGCTGCAAACAGCATCGATCCTGCGCCAGACCGTTGGAAGTAAAGCTATTTAATGCATAGAGCTCACCAGAGTCCTGCCTTGATTCCGCAAATGCGCAGAAACAGGACCGGCAGCCCGGTCCATAGACTGGCACCCAGCGCGGCTATTGAAAGAATGGCGGAGGCGAGCCGGACGAAGTGACGCCCCTCCCCGTCACCGGCGCGCAGGCGCTGAAGGTAGCGGTAGACGATCCAGCCCTGGGCAGTCAGAACGACGGCAAGCAGGACGCCCAGCGCGATACGGGTGATGCCTGCATACTCGCCCGCCCGGACCCCAACGGCGCAGGCGAGCCCATGTCCGCCATAGAGCAGCACGAAACCAAGCGCCCAGACGACGAACGGCACGACGAGACCCAGCGTCTCCCTTGTCTGGCTGCTCTCCATCACGGCACTCCAACCAGCGGCATGGTGCAAATGAGCAGGACAAGAGCGATCGCGGTCGCGGCCGTGTACCGCCATAGCAGGTCGGGTATGCGCAGATCCTGACTGCGCACGGCGGAGACATACCCCCTGTTCTGGCGCAGCAGAGCAAAGCCCGAGCCCACCGAGGCCAGGAAACAGTGCAGTGCGCCATAGCCCGCCAGTGCCGCGACCACCGCACCATAGGCGTGCTCCTGAACGGGCGGGACCTGGAAGACAAGAAGGACGACGAAGCAGACAAGCGCTGCAAGCCCTGAGAGCGTTGCCGCGGCCAGCCAGAGGCCGACAGCAGCTGTGGCTCCACGCCGGTTGCCCGTCACGGCCTTCCGGCTGGCCCAAGCACCGCTCCCTAAGGCCAGCACCGTTATGAAAGGCAAAACCACACCCGGCTCGATCATCCGCGGCGGCGGCCAGCCGGGCGTGACCACCCACAAGAACAGATACCCAAACACCATATGCAGGAAAAAGGAGCCGTTGGTGACGAGCGCAAAGACCATGCCCCACCAGCCAATGGACCTGTGCGTGGCAAAATGCACCGGCAGGCTCAGCCCGTTGCCGACATCAACCGGTGCAGGATCGGTGCGCATGCCGGTCTGCCACAGCCAGCAAAGGGCGAGCATCACCGTTGCCGCCGCAAACAGACCCGCAGCCCAATAGGCGCTGAACAGGAAGGAGACAAAGAAGCCCCCCGTTGCGATGGCCGTGGCAAGAGGAAGATAGGTCGGGCCCGGCAGCAGGATCAACTGCTCCGGCCGGCCCGTGACTTCCTCAACACCCAGCGTCTCCCGCCAATCGTTGCGTCTGCCCGCAAGATATCCTGCGCCTGCTGCCATCGCCGCACCGAGCGAGGGGTCGTCGCGCAGCGGCTCACGGCTTCTCACCTCCGGCAGACTGGCAATATTGTAGCTCGGCACGGGCGTTGCCATGGCCCATTCCAATGTGCCCGCGCGCCAGGGATTGTGCTTTGCATGGGGGGCGAAGCGGCGCTGCACCAGAAGATCGAGAAGGACCATCGCAAAACCGACTGCCATGATGAAACCGCCGACCGAGGAGATCAGGTTCAGCCACCCCCAGCCCACGTCCGGCGCATAGGTATAGACCCGGCGCGGCATGCCAAGCAGTCCTGTCAGGTGCATCAGCAGAAAGGTCAGATTGAAGCCGATAAAGACAAGCCAGAATGCGGGCTTGCCAAGACCCTGGTCGGAACGGCGGCCGGTAACCTGTGGAAGCCAGTAATAAACGCCAGCCATGAAGGGAAACAGGAAGCCACCCACCAGCACGTAATGCAGGTGGGCAACGACGAAATGCGTGTCATGTACTTGCCAGTTGAATGGCACCACCGCGACCATGACGCCGGTCAGACCGCCGGCAACGAAGATGAAGAAGAAGCCCAAAATCCAGAGCATGGGCAATTCCAGCCGCGGCCGGCCTTTCAGCAGAGTGACAAGCCAGGAGAATATCTGCACGGCAGTCGGTATTACGACCAGCAGGCTGGCAGCCGAAAAGAATGCCAGCGAAAGGTGGGGGATGCCTGTGGCGAACATATGGTGCACCCAGAGGCCAAAACTGATGAAAGCCTGGGCAATGAGTGCAGCGACGATCCATGTATAGCCGGCGATCGGCCGCCCGGCGAACACCGGCAGAATGGTCGAGACCAGACCGGCAGCAGGCAGGAAGATGATGTAGACCTCCGGGTGGCCGAACAGCCAGAACAGATGCTGCCACAGCAAGGGATCGCCACCGCGGGTCGGGTCGAAAAACGGCAGACCGAAGGCCCGCTCCAGCTCCAGAAGGATCGAGCCGAGAATGAGCGGGGGAAAACCCACAAGCATCATCGCTGCCGTCACCCACATGTACCAGCAGAACAGCGGCATCTTGCCGAGCGACATGCCCGCCGTGCGCACCTTGAGCACCGTGACCATGAATTCGATCGCCGCACATACGGCAGAGATTTCAACAAAAGTAATGCCAAGCAGCCAGACATCAGAATTGATGCCTGGCGAGAACGGACGCGAGGCAAGCGGCGTGTACATGAACCAGCCGCTGTCGGGTGCAACCCCTGCAACGAGCGCCAGTATCATGATCATGCCACCAAAAAGGTAGCACCAGTATCCAAAGGCGCTGAGGCGCGGAAAAGCCAGATCGCGCGCGCCAAGCATTTTGGGCACCAGGTAGAGCGCCACCCCTTCGATGAGCGGAATGGCGAAGAGAAACATCATGATGCTGCCGTGCATGGTGAAAACCTGCCCGTATGCTGCAGCATCAAGAAAATGAGTCTCAGGTCCGGCCAGCTGTGCGCGGATAAGCATGGCCAGGACGCCGCCGATAAAGAAGAACACGAAGGCAGTGATGATGAACCTGAGGCCGATCACGCTGTGGTTGACTGCGGCCAGAAACCCGAAGCGGGTTGGCGGCGGGCTCCACAACGGCTCCAGCTCCCGGTGCAGCTCGAGAGCGGTTTCATGGCCCTCCTTCATTCTTTGACCCCCACCCAGCGCAGCACATAATCGATGATGTTCCGGACCGCCTCGCCAGCGGCGCCGCCGGGTCGCTCCTGAAGGGGAAACGCGTAGTTGCCCTGCAGGCCCTCTGCCTCCAGAAGCGCAGCCTTATAGGCACCGGCAGGGTGGGCCTCGACGACAAACGGCATGAGCGCATGGCCAACACCGCAGTATTCGGCGCACAGGCCATGGTAACGCCCCGGAGTATCGGCCTTCAGCGCGATGCGGTTCACTCGGCCGGGAATGGCATCGATTTTCCCGCCGAGGCGGGGCACCCAGAAGCTGTGAATGACATCCTCGCTCGTGACCTCCACATGGAAGGTCTCGCCGGCCCGAACGTGCAGTACCCCGGTACCGACCTTGCCGTCCGGATAGCCAAAGGTCCAGAACCACTGGCTGGCATGGGCGCGATAGACAGGCTTTGCTGTGTCGCCCCGGGACAGAAGGGACTCTCCTGTTGCAAAGGCGAAGATCATCAAAAGGCCCAGCACCACAAAGGGGAAGATCAGCCCCCAGCCGATCAGCACCTTCTTCTCGGACAGCTCATGCCCGATGCGGTTGTGCCGGAAGGCGTAAAGCGCGGTTGCCGTCACGCCGACAAGAATGAGCAGCGCGCCCGCCAGCATGACCCACCAGAGCAGGGATATATCGGCAGCGGCAGGTCCGCCTGGCTCCAGTGCGGAATAGGGTCCGGCGCAGCCGCCTGCGGCCAGGAGCATCAGCGAGCAACCGGCCCGGCTCGCCCGCGTTGAGGTTACATGGCAAAACTTGATGAAGCGCGTCACCTTGATGTGGGATCCCGGATCGCCATTGCAGGCCATCCCATCCACGCCATGCTTGTAACCTTTCCTATGGCACTGGTCGTCGGCACGCTTGGAGCGGATATATTCTGGTGGCTGACCGCTGATCCGTTCTTCGTGCGCCTGGGGCTGTGGACCAGCGGGTGGGGGTTTGTAATGGGCCTGCTCGCCGCTGTCGCTGGAACGGCTGAACTCCTGGCGGGGCCCGGCATTCGCAGACGCCCGCAGAGCTGGACCCATGCCGTGGTCGCCATGATGCTGCTGGCAACGGTGGGCGCCAACTGGGGCTTGAGGCTTTACGACCCTGAGGGCGCAGTTCTGCCGTGGGGCGCATTGCTGTCGCTGGGGGGCCTTCTCTACGTGGCCCTTGCCGGTTGGCACGGAGGCAAGCTGGTGTTTGAACATCAGATTGGCGTCACCGTCAGCGAGGATGAGCAGCAGGAGCAAGTGGAGGGGGCTCGGGCGGAGCAAGCAGACCGGGCTGGGTAAGCCACGATGGCAAACTGTCTGAGGGAATATCCGGTTTTGCCAGCACCAGCGCCAGTATTGCCAGGGCAGATACGAGGACCAGCCCCGTGATCAGAACGAGTTGCCGTGGCGGGGGCTGCGCCTCCTCGTCCGCCAGATGGGCGAGCAGATGGCCGTACTGCAGATGCCCGATCACCAGGACGCCGACGCCGATGAGTTTCAGGAACATCCACGGGTGCAGGGCATCGGCTATGAAGAACAGCGCTGTGCCCGCTCCGATGGCAATGAAGGCCATGGGCGAGACGAGCCCCATGTACACGAACCGGCTGGACATGCGGATACGGGCAAAGTCCTGACGGTCTTCCACACGGCGGTGCGCCAGCAGCATGGCAGGAAGATACAGCAGACCCGCCACCCAGATCGCAAGAGCGCCAATGTGCAGGAGCTTGAGCCACAGCAGCATTCCTCAAGCTGCCGCCTCTTGCACTTGCGCAAACCAGCGCCGCAGCAAGGGCAGCGCTGCGATGCCGTAGAGCGGCACGCTGGCAACCCACATGATAAGTCCGGCCAGTTGCTGGTCCTGCAGGGGCGACAGGCTGTAGAGCGCTGTCGTGAAGAAGTGCGGCGCGTACAGCGCGTCCGGCGCAAAGGTCAGAAGTGCGCCAAGCAAGCCCATCTGTGTCATGACCGTCGCCAGCGCCGCCACCTCACCGGACAGGGCGCGGCTTCGATACAGGGCGCTCCAGAACACCACGCCCGACCCCAGAAGGCTGAGCTGCATCAGCCAGTAGACAAGATCGCTGGAGAGGGCAGCTCCATAGGCCGCCGGCAGATGCCAGAACCAGAAGACAAGGGAATGCAGCGCCACCGCAGCGCCGGCGCCCGGAAAGCCCCGCCCGCGGATGGCATAGCCCAGAAGCGGGGCAACGATGGCCACCAGGACAATGTGGTGCAGCGAGCGAACGGCGAACAATCCCGAGCTTAGCGCACAGAGCGGGGAAATGAAGGCAATCGCAAGAATTGTCATTCCTGCCCGGAAGGCATTCCTTTGCGCGGGCGTCCCTTGGTTGTTTCGCTCCCAGAGAAATACTGTCAGCGCCAATACGGCGATGAGGACAGGATCCAGGTTCCAGCTTTGCCAGATTTCCCCTGCGACAGGTGCTGGCCCACAATAGGGCAGTCCATCGGCTGGCAATGCCCCGAGCATGCATCCCTCCTGTTACCGTCGAATTCGACATGGTTACGCTTCGGAAGCGAAAAAGTTGCCTGAGGTCGGCAATAATGATTGCACGCGGCAACCAGTCCGCCCGCTTAGACAAACCGCTCCCGAACAAGCGGAGCCTGACTTGCGCAGTGGAACGCCACAGGGTGCATAATTGTTGTGTCAGGAAGACAGCAAAACGGGCTCAGTTCATGCAAGGCTTGCGCATCCAAACCGACGATACGGCAGATCAGCTGGCAACGAGAGGCGCATCGGTGTTCGCAAGGTGACGACGGCGCAGATCCATTTCAAGGAAAAGTACTGCGAGGTTCGGGCGCGCAGCGCTGGATTGGCGGCAGCGTTGTCAGATGCGGATGCAACGGTACAGTCGATGCCCGACGCCAGCCCCGCCAAATGGCATCTTGCCCACACCACCTGGTTCTTCGAGACCTTCGTATTGCGCGATCATGTGCCGGGCTACCGCCTCTATGATGCAAACTACGGTTTTCTGTTCAACAGCTATTACGAAGCCGAAGGCGAACGCCATCCACGGGCGCGCCGAGGCATGCTGACCAGGCCTGACCTGGCAACCGTTCTCGCCTATCGAGCTCATGTCGATGAAGCAATCAAAGCTGCCCTCCCCGATCTGAGTCCCGACGTACTGCACCTGATCGAGCTGGGTCTCCACCATGAGCAACAGCATCAAGAACTGCTGCTCACCGACATTTTGCATCTGTTTGCCCAGAACCCTCTCCAACCCGTCTACGCCAGCCAAGCACCGTCACCTGCCGTCGCGGCCCCGCCCACTGGCTGGATCGAGCATGCAGGCGGCATCGTTCCAATCGGTCACTGCGGCGCAAGCTTCGCCTTTGACTGCGAGACTCCCCGCCATGACGTGCTGCTACAGCCCTTCTCTCTGTCCAGCCGGCTGGTGACCAACAGCGACTGGCTCGCTTTCATGGATGATGGAGGATACCGCCGACCGGCCCTCTGGCTTTCGGATGGCTGGGCCTGGGTACAAGCGGAAAGAATCAAAGCACCCCTCTACTGGCGATTAGAGGATGGCCGCTGGACCACTTTCACGCTGGCCGGCCGTCGGCCTGTCGATCCTGACGCACCGGTCACACACGTCAGCTACTATGAAGCAGATGCCTATGCGGCATGGGCCCGTGCGCGGCTGCCGCGCGAGGCCGAATGGGAAGCTGCAGCCCGCGACCATCCAGAGTTACCACAGCTTTACAACGCCTGCTGGCAGTGGACCGCCAGCGCCTACCTTCCTTACCCGGGCTTTCGACCCGCATCAGGGGCTGTTGGCGAATACAACGGCAAGTTCATGTCAGGACAGTTTGTGCTGCGGGGCGGATCCTGCGCCACGCCGGCTGGCCATTGCCGCGCCAGCTATCGCAACTTCTTCTATCCGCATCAGCGCTGGCAGTTCACTGGCGTGCGCTTGGCAAGGGATGCTGCATGATCGCAACTGCCGACACCGACTTCGCCCGTGCTGTTGTTGAAGGCCTGTCCCAGCACCCCCGGGTCATTCCCGCCCGATACTTCTATGACCGGCGCGGCTCGGAACTCTTCGAGGCAATCACGCGCCTGCCGGAATATTATCTGACACGCACGGAGGTGGCATTGCTGCGCCAGCATGGCCCTGATATCGCCCGCCTCACAGGCAAAGACAGGGTCCTTGTTGAATTTGGCTCAGGTTCCTCGGCAAAGACGCCGCTGCTGCTCGGGCCGGTCAACCCGATCGCCTACGTGCCGATCGACATCTCGGCAGACTATCTTTTTGATGCAGCCGAAGGCTTGGCCGCCATGCATCCAGGGCTTGCCGTGTTGCCGCTCGCTGGCGATTTTACGGCGTCACCGGCGTTGCCCGCCGCCGTTGCCGACGCCCCCAAGCTTGGTTTTTTTCCCGGCTCCACCATCGGCAACATGTCTCACCGCGCCGCCGTCCAGCTGCTCGGCGCATTTCGGGAAACATTGGGTGAGGAAGCATGCCTCGTCATTGGCATAGACACGCGCAAGGATCCGCGGCTGATCGAAGCTGCCTACAATGACGCTGCAGGAACCACGGCTGCTTTTAATCTGAACTTGCTGCACCGCATCAACCGAGAACTGGACGGGACGATACCAGTTTTCGCCTTCGAGCATCGTGCACTCTGGAACGATAGTCTGGGGCGGATCGAGATGCACCTGGTCGCGCGGGAGGCTGTTCGCTTTAAAGCCGCCGGGCACAGCTTCCACCTCCAGGCCGGTGAAAGCATCCACACCGAGAACAGCTATAAATATACCTTGCAGGAAGCCCGTCTGCTCGCCCGTGCCGCCGGTTGGGAGCCGCTCAACGTCTGGACAGACCCTGACGGTCTCTTTGCCCTGCACGTCTGGGCAGCAGAACCCAACCGGATCGAGACGTAACTCCGCCGCTAGAGGACTTCCCTATTGCCTTCTCGCAGCACCAGTACGCTGATCGTGGCATCTCGAATAATCGAGGCCGCGTTGGAGCCCAGCAGCCTGGAGGACAGCGACGGCAAGTGCGAGCCGATGATAATAAGGTCCGCATTGCGCTCGCGCGCTTCATCAAGCACTTCGGAAGCAACCGAGCCACGCCGGAGCGTCAGCGTCACACGCTCATCCGGCAAGCCAAGCCGGGCTTTCCAACCCTCGAGCTTGGTCATGCAGTCTTCCCGTTCCTTTGCATCGAACCCCGCCGGCAGCAATCCGGCGTAGGTTTTTGGCAAGTGAAACCGAACATAGAGCAGATGCACAGAACCGTTGCCTGCATCAGCAAGAAAACCTGCCCGCTGAAGTGCCCGTTCGGCATTGGTCGGATCATCAATGTCGACCGGAACGAGAATATTTTTAAACATGAACCGATATCCTTTCTGGAAGAGCGCCATCTACAGCACAGGCATCAAGGCGGGGCGCCTCAAAACAGGTACGCAGTTATAACGGACTAACTTTTTGATTGTTGCGGCAAGCTAGACGATCTCTGGACTTGAATTCCGGCCATCCCGCAAACTCAGAGTTTTGCCAGGATGGAGAACGCAATGAACAGGATCAATCCCACAGACAAGACGTAAAGGCTGAGGACGCCATAGGATTGGCTGAACATCTCATATCGTTTCATACCAGCTCTCCCGTCGCTGCCTTCGCTTCCAGGTTGGAGCCTGGCACGAGGAACGAGCCCCTGCATTGTTCCAGATCAATTCGCCACACCAATCGGCGTTATTCATTGTCCACAGTTTGACGGACAGAAAGAGCCCTTCTGAACAGTTATCCAGTCATGAAGGATTGGTGAATGTGGTCGCCTGCAAGTTTGTAGCCGAACAGGCGCTCCGACAAGGAAAGGGAGATGGCGGCAATGCTGGCTGAAGCTCACAAGTGCGACGCATCACATGGCCTGAGTGCTCAGTACATGCCCGGTTTTGGCAATCACTTTGCCACGGAGGCGGTGCCGGGGGCGCTGCCGGTGGGTCAGAACTCGCCCCAGCGGGTGCCCTTTGGGCTGTATGCCGAGCTGATCTCGGGCACGGCCTTTACCGCGCCGCGCCATGAGAACCGGCGCACCTGGATGTACCGCTTGCGCCCGACGGCAAGCCATGGGGCGTTTGTGCCCTATGGGCGCGAGAGCCTGCTGCGCTCTGGCCCGTTTGACGAGGTGCCGCCCCCGCCCAACCGGCTGCGCTGGGACCCGCTGCCCCTGCCCGCAGCGCCGACGGATTTCGTCGATGGCCTTATCACCTATGGCGGCAATGGCGACGTTGCGGCGGGCACGGGCCTGGCCATTCACCTCTATGCCGCCAACCGCTCGATGGAGACCCGGGTGTTCTTCTCGGCCGATGGCGAGCTTTTGATCGTGCCCCAGGAGGGCCGGCTGCGGCTGGAGACGGAGCTGGGCGTCCTGGAGGTCGAGCCCCAGCAGATCGCGCTGGTGCCGCGGGGCCTGCGCTTTCGCGTCGTGCTGCCGGACGGTCAGGCGGTGGGCTACGTCTGCGAGAACTACGGGGCGCTGTTCCGCCTGCCCGAGCTCGGGCCGATCGGCTCGAACGGCCTGGCCAACCCGCGCGACTTCGAGACGCCCGCGGCCTGGTTCGAGGACAGGGACGCGGCAACGGAGGTCATCCAGAAGTTCCAGGGTAAGCTGTGGACGACAAGCCTGCCGCACTCGCCGCTCGATGTGGTCGCCTGGCATGGCAATCTGGCGCCCTGCCGCTATGACCTGCGCCGCTTCAACACCTTGAATACGGTCAGCTTCGACCACCCCGACCCCAGCATCTTTACCGTGCTGACCGCGCCTTCGGACACGCCCGGGGTCGCCAACTGCGACTTCGTGATCTTTCCGCCGCGCTGGATGGTGGCCGAGCACAGCTTCCGCCCGCCCTGGTTCCACCGCAATGTGATGAACGAGTTCATGGGGCTGATCCACGGCGCCTATGATGCCAAGGCGGGCGGCTTCCTGCCGGGCGGGGCTTCGCTCCACAACCAGATGTCCGGCCACGGACCCGACCGGGCCAGCTATGACAAGGCGGTCAACGCCGAGCTTGCACCGCACAAGATCGAGAACACCCTGGCCTTCATGTTCGAGAGCCGCAGCGTCATTCGCCCGACCCGCTGGGCACTGGAGACCGAGCTGCTGCAATCCGATTACGACGCCTGCTGGGGCGACTTTGAAAAGGCAAGACTGCACCCATGACGACTGACATCGACGAGACCCACGACCCGGCGCTCACCTCCTGGGTGGCGTCGGCCAATGGCCATGCCGACTTTCCCATCCAGAACCTGCCGCTGGGCGTGTTCAGCCCGCCCAACGAGGCCCCGCGCGGGGGCATCGCCATTGGCGACAGCATTCTCGACCTGCTGGGCGCGGCGGCGGACGGACTGTTCGAGGGCGAGGCGCTGACGGCGGCGCAAGGCGCTACAGGCCCCGCGCTCAACCCGCTCCTGGCGCTGGGCGCCGGGCCGCGGCGCGCGCTTCGCCGCCGCGTCTCGGCCCTGCTCGCCGCAGGCAGCCCTGAGCGCGAGAAGGTCGCGCCGCACCTGTACCCGGCGTCTGCGTGCACGCTGCACCTGCCGGCACAGATCGGCGACTACACCGACTTTTACGCCGGCATTCACCATGCGGTGAACGTTGGGCGGGTGTTCCGGCCGGACAACCCGCTCCTGCCCAACTACAAGCATGTGCCGATCGGCTACCATGGCCGGGCCTCCTCCATCCGCCCCTCGGGCACGCCGGTGCGCCGCCCCAACGGCCAGCGCAAGGGTCCGCAGGACGAGGCGCCCAGCTTCGGCCCCGCCCGCCGGCTCGACTATGAGCTCGAGCTGGGCATCTGGGTCGGCCCCGGCAACGCGCTGGGCGAGCCGATCGACATTGCCCAGGCCAGCACCCATATCGCCGGGCTGTGCTTGCTCAACGACTGGTCGGCGCGCGATCTGCAGGCATGGGAATACCAGCCGCTGGGGCCCTTCCTCGCCAAGAACTTCCTCAGCACCGTCTCGCCGTGGATCATCACCGCCGAGGCGCTGGCCCCGTTCCGCATCGCCCAGCCGGCGCGCCCCGAAGGCGATCCCCGGCCTTTGCCCTACCTCTGGGACGAGGCCGACCAGCAGACGGGCGCCTTTGCCCTCCGGCTCGAGGTCTACCTGTTCTCGGCCGAGATGCGCCGCCAGGGCCTGCCGCCGCTGCGCCTCAGCCAGGGCGAGGCCCGGCATATGTACTGGACCGCCGCCCAGCTGCTCACCCACCATGCCTCCAACGGCTGCAACCTCCAGCCCGGCGACCTGCTCGGCACCGGCACGATCTCGGCGCCGACCGAGGACGGCTTTGGCAGCCTGCTCG
>NZ_DATBUP010000218.1:0-3872 GCF_036515995.1 Pedomonas sp.
CGCGAGGTCAAGAAGCTGCTGCCGATCAAGCGCTGGGGCAAGGCGGAGGACATCGGTCAGGCCGCGGTTTTCCTGACCTCCAATCGCGCAAACTACATCACCGGACAGACCATCTCGGTCGCGGGAGGCTTCGGTGTCTGAACTATCATGGGGGGCGGGCTTGCTCACCCTCCGCACTTCTCGACCTTTGAATCTGCATTGGTTTTCTTGACGATTGTTCCTCAAGTTCCTGTTATGAAATAGATATCCGGGTCGGCTCTCCAGACGCCAGCCACCCCGCAGCTCGGCACCTTCCAAAACTGATTTGTTCGCAACCCCCCAGCTGGGGGGTGAAGGGCCTTTGGGCAGCTGATACTCCTTGGCCAAATTGCATAACCGGGGAGTAAACAAGGCAATGCTGGCGCAGAATCCAAAGACCCTGTCCGTCGAGAGCCTGCTGGAGCGGGCCCGCCAGGAAACCGGCCTGATGGACTTCGGCGATGACTGGTTTCTCACGCCGCTCACCAAGCTGGTTGAATGTGTCAATTCGGAAGCCGGACTGATCGCACCGGATGCTGGTGCCGGTATGCGGATTCAGAGCGCTTTGTCCGATCGTCTGCGGCTGGTGCAATACTTCAAGGATCACCCTGAGGCGCTGGACGAAGAAATTGACGTCGCCTGCGTGGTGGTTGGCCTGCCGCGCACGGGCTCGACAGTGATGCACCGCCTGCTGGCCAGTTCGCCGCGCATGACGTCGCTTTACTGGTGGGAGGCGACATTCCCGCTGCCGCTGCCGGGTGAAAAGCCGGGCGACCCGACGCCGCGACAGCAGCTGGCCAAGCAGGTGGTTGACCAGCTGCTGACGAACTGGCCGGACTTTGAGAGCATCGACCCCATCGAGGCGATGGTTGTTGCCGAGGAAGTCATCCTTCTGGACCGCACCTTCCTGTCGACCAGCTATGACTCGATGATGAACGTACCCAGCTACGGCTTCTGGCAGGCTGATCAGGATCACGAGAAGGCCTATCGTGACCTGCTGCTGTGGCTGAAGGCCATCCAGCACCAGACCCCGTCGCGGCGCGGTCAGCGCTGGGTCTTCAAGACGCCTCACCATGTCCTTGGCGGCATGGGCGGCCTCCTGAAGGTATTCCCTAACGTGCGCCTTGTAATGACCAACCGCGACGTGGCTGACGTGCTGCCGAGCTATTGCAGCATGTGCTGCTCGATGAGCATCAACACCTCGACCACCTATCGCCGTGAAGACCAGGGCGCGTACTGGACGGCGCGGTTCAAGACCGGCCTCGAGCGCTTTGCCCAGTTGCGGCGCGAACTGCCGGAAGGTCAGGTGATCGATGTCGACTACCGCGAAACCGTCAGCGACCCGATCGGAACGCTGGAGCGGGTCATGACCGAACTCGGACTCGGCTTCGATGACGCGGACCGCCAGGCTGCAGAGGCCTGCGTGGCCGAGAACGCGCGCGATAAGCGCCCGCGCCACAAGTATAGCGCGGAGGAGTTCGGTCTGACCAAGGAGCAGATTGCCCGAGACTTTGCCTTCATGCAGGGCTGAACGACAAAACAAGGGGAGAGCAGCAATGATCTTGAAAGACAAGGTTGTCATCATCACGGGCGCAGGCCCTGGAATGGGGCAGGCCATGTGCCGCGGCGCTGCGGCCGAAGGCGCAAAGGTGGTCATTTCCGCGCGCTCGGTCGATGCCATCAATGCCCTGCGCGACGACATCGTGGCGGCTGGCGGGGAAGCCATTGCCGTGCCGACCGACGTGTCGGACACCGCCCAGTGCAAGCGACTGGCGGAAGAGGCGATCAAGGCCTATGGCCGCATCGATGGCCTGGTGAACTCGGCTTATTTCCATCCGCCATGGTCGAGCCTGGAGACGGCCGAAATCGATGACGTTGCAAAGGCAATGGACGTCATCGCGCTGGGCGGTCTGCGCATGGTGCAGTCGGTCCTGCCGCAGATGCGCAAGCAGGGCAGCGGATCCATCGTCAACATCTCCACGCTGGCAACCCGCCGCCCGATGCCGGGCGAGGGCGGTTACGCCATGGCCAAGGCGGCTTTGGCACAGATGACCCGTCACATGGCGGTTGAGCTCACCGGCTCCGGCATTCGCCTCAATACGGCTCTGATGGGCTGGATGGACGGCGCGCCGCTCCAGTCCTACTTCAGTTCGATGGGGGCCGAGGGTGAAGCAGCGCGGGCAAAGCGCGCCTCCGAGATTCCGGTTGGCCACATTCCGCCGGACAAGGACTGCGCAAAGGCAGTCTACTTCCTGCTCTCCGATTACTCGAGCGAAGTGACCGGCGCGGCGCTGGACGTCAACGGCGGCGACTGGGTGGCCCCATGAGTTTAGATCCG
Source organism: Pedomonas sp. (assembly GCF_036515995.1). Taxonomy (NCBI): domain Bacteria; kingdom Pseudomonadati; phylum Pseudomonadota; class Alphaproteobacteria; order Sphingomonadales; family Pedomonadaceae; genus Pedomonas; species Pedomonas sp. The sequence continues at coordinate 2,357 of NZ_DATBUP010000218.1, forward strand.
GTTCTGTCCGGCGAGGCTTGGCGCAATTTCTGCGCCGAGCTCGCCTCGCTCGGGGATATGATCCTCGATCCCGCCAATCCGTCCAATCCGGTCGACCGGGCCGAAGGCTACCGGTATCTGACGCGGCTGCTGCGGCTGGGGCTGGAACAGCATGTGGAAGCGCGTGACGCCAGCTTTCCGTTTTTTTACCAGCTGAGCCATACCACTGCAAAGATCGGCGCGGACAATCCCGACAACGTGTACTGGAACGCCCGCATCAGCGGCCAGTACGAGTACCGGATTACGGTCAAGCGCGGCACGATGGCGTATTTCTCCATCCTTGCCAACGCGTTCCGCTATGAGCAGGACGGCAGCAATGTCGCCACCGGCAAGCTGATCGACAGCGACATCGAGTGGGGTCCGGACGGTGTTGCCGAGATCATCGCAAGCTGCACGCCCCAGCCGAAGAACTGGCTGCGGCTTGAGCCCGATGCGAACATGATCATCGTACGCCAAAGCTATCTCGACCGTGCCAATGAAAAGCCGGGCGAGTTCCGTATCGAGCGCATCGGCGGTCCGGCCGTGCCGGCGCCGCTCGATCCGGCGGCGCTGGCAGCAGGCTTGAGGGAGACCACCGCGTTCGTGCGCGGCATCGTCGGCACGTTCATCGACTGGTCCAAGATGTTCCAGGCCCACCCGAACCAGTTCCCGGACATCGACCAGCAGATGTTCCAGCGCGGCGGCGGTGCGACGGATATCTACTATGCACACGCCTACTGGAAGCTGGAGCCCGATGAGGCGTGGGTGATCGAGGTGACGCCGCCCGAGTGTTATTACTGGAATTTCCAGGTCGATAACTGGTGGATGGAATCTCTTGACTACCGCTTCCTCAATGTCACCGTAAACAAGACGACGGCAAAGCTGGAGGAAGACGGACGGCTCGTCATGGTGCTTTCCGCGGAAGATCCCGGCTTCGGCAACTGGCTGGATACGGCCGGGCACACCGAAGGCACGGCGCTGCTGCGCTGGGCCGGTGCCAGTGAATATCCTCTGCCGTCCGCCCGCGTGGTTAAACTGAGGGATATCAAGAAATGAAGACGGTAGCGGAAGATCCGATCAACGGCTTTGATCCCGATGCGGTTGTGGTCTCGGATACGGTCGAGATCGCGGCCCCGGCCAGCATCGTCTGGAAGATCCTGACGGACCTGCCGCGGTACAACGAATGGAATCCGTTCTGCGTCCGCGCAGTCTCAACCCTCGAAATGGGCGCACCGGTCTATATGACCCTGGTGAGCTACGTCGAGCCGGGCAAACTGGTGCCCAACTGCGAGTACGTGTGCGCATTCGAGCCGGAAAAGCTGCTGTCCTGGGAGATGCAGCACACCGAAGAGTGGCCCTATCCGGCGCGCCGGGACCAGATCATCGAGGCGACCGGGCCGGAGAGCTGCCGCTATCACTCAACGGACGCATTTTACGGGCAGAACGGCATTCATGTGATGCGCTTTGCGGGTCCGTGGGTGAAGCGTGGCTTTGATGA
>NZ_DATBUP010000219.1:0-42189 GCF_036515995.1 Pedomonas sp.
AGGCGCAGACATAAAAGCCCGAACCTGGCCGGGCGCGAATGAGCCCTTCCGCCACGAGCCGGTCATAGGCCTCAACGACCGTCGAGGGCGAGACCCCCATGGTTTGGGCAAAGCCGCGGATGGATGGGAGCCGATCGCCCGGAGCCAGCGCCCGGCTTGCCACCTTGGCGCGGATTGCTCTCATGACATCGCTGGTCCGTGCTCCCGTCAAAGCGTCCGTTTTTCGAAACTCGCCCAAGTGTATGGACCCTCTCACCAGTACAGTTCGGCCAAATTGTACTGATCTGTAACTGATGAGACCAGCCCGGATCGTCTAATCCGGGCCTGAAAGGCGAGGTATCATGAACCAGATCAGAAAATCGATTGAAGGGTGGGGCAACGGCTTGCTCGGCGTTCTTATTTTCAGCGGCTCGCTGCCGGCAACGCGTGTCGCCGTTCAAGGCTTCTCACCGCTGTTCTTAACATCAGCCCGGGCCGTGATTGCGGCGCTGCTGGGTGCTGCGCTTCTCATGCTCTGGCGGCAAGCCCGCCCGCAGCGTCAGGATCTCGTCTCGCTGAGTGTTATCGCCTGTTGCGTTGTCATCGGGTTTCCCCTGCTGACGGCGCTGGCGCTGCAATCGATCACCTCGGCTCACTCGATCGTGTTCATCGGTCTGCTCCCGCTCACGACGGCCCTCTTCGGGGTGCTGCGCGGCGGCGAACGGCCGAAGCCGCTGTTCTGGTTGTTCTCCTGCCTCGGCAGCGCAACGGTCGTTGGTTTTGCGCTCTCTTATGGCGGGCCAGCATCGCTGGCAGGCGACCTTTTGATGATCGCATCAATTGTGGTCTGCGGCCTGGGCTATGCGGAGGGGGCCAAACTCTCTCGCCGTCTCGGGGGATGGCAGGTCATCTCATGGGCGCTGGTGCTTGCTCTGCCGCCCATGCTGCTCGTGGCACTGGCGACGCGCCCGCCGTCCTGGGAGTCAACCGGCGGTCTGCCCTGGCTGGGGCTCGCCTATGTGTCGGTCTTCTCCATGCTGATCGGCTTTGTCTTCTGGTATCGCGGCCTGGCAGCAGGCGGCATAGCGAGCGTCGGTCAGCTGCAACTGCTCCAGCCGTTTTTCGGCCTGGCGCTTGCCGGACTGCTGCTCGGCGAGCCGATCGCCTGGGCCATGATCGGCGCGACCGGTCTCTGCGTTGCTTGCGTGGCTTTTGCCCGGAAATTCGCCTGAAGCGGGACAGCCGGTATCCCGGCGGCTACTGACCGTCGGCACGGCCTTTCATTTCAGGATCTGCAAGGGGCTTTTGGCTCAATCGGAGGCGGCGCGGCCGTGAGATCGGCAAACGGCAGACCCTGCCCCCCGGTATTTTCGGCAATATCGCAGCCCTATGCCCGAACGCTATGGAAGCGGGGAGTTCGCCTGGCCGGCCAGCCAGATATGATCACGCCTCGCAGATGGCAGCGGAGGTGAGGCACGATGGCGCTCAACAAACTCTCGGGCACCTTGCGGGGGGCAGGTTTGACCGCAGGCGCGCTTGGCAACATCCGCCTGTTCGATGCAGGAGCACTTCATATTGCCAATAACTATCCACTGCTCCTGGTCTTTCATCTGACCGGCAGGTGTCGTCTCTTTCTTGCCGGGCGCCATCACCTGACCCTGACGACACCCGGGCAGTGTCTTCTTCTCAGCCGCAAGACGCCGTGCATTCTGGCAGACGAGGCGGCCGATGTGCAGACGGCATCACGCACGGGTCATTTTACCCGTCGTCATGATGACACCATTGTTCCGGTCATCCGCGCCGGCAAAGGCCGGCCGACGGCCAGCATGCTTGTCTGCGGGTTCGACATTGCAAACCCGCATCCTATTTTTGCGGCCCTGCCCGGGGCGTTCGGGTATCAGACCGAGGCGGATGTGAACGTCAGTGCGGTCATCGAGTCCCTGATCCAGTCCCCGCGCCATACCGTACCGGATGTGCTCATCGAGCTTCTGGGCCACTACCTGCTTGCACAGGCGCTGATCCATTTTGCCAACAGCAGGTCGACCGGAGAGACAGGGGCGGCTGACCTGCCCCTTGCCAGCTCCATCCGCTCCGTTGTCCACATGATCGACCTGCGGCCTCAGGCAGACTGGTCGGTCGACAAGCTGGCTCGGCTGGCAGGGCTGGCCCGGTCGTCCTTTATGGAAGCGTTTGATCGCGAGGTCGGGCTTTCCCCCATGCGGTATGTGGCAGAGCGGCGAATGCGCAAGGCCGAGGAGTTGCTGATAACAACCAGCGAGCCCATCGCGCAGATCAGCTGGCAATGCGGTTTTGAATCGCCCGCCGCTTTCACGCGCGCGTTTCGTCGCCACTGCGGTCAAAGCCCGCTTCATTTCAGAAAACAGAACCGTCAGCAGGGGAGCGAATTCAGCACCGGCACGCACTGGGACGCCTTCCTGAATTAACGGACCGGATTCTGGGCAAACGTTTCCGGACGATCAGTCATGGTCTCGAGGGCCATCGCACTCATACAGTTGCTTGAGAAGCAAAAGAACATGGGGAGATGTCTCGTGAATACCGGCAACCCGATCCTCGAGATGATCGACAGCAACGCCGAGGCTGTTGCGACCAACACCATTCCAACCGGCCTGATCTCGGCGGATTCACATGTCACCGAGCCGCCGCACTGCTATGTCGACTATATTGATCCCAAATACCGTGACCGTGCGCCGCGCGTGCTCGAGGAGAGTGACGGCGGCGACAGCTTCGTGATCGATGGCATGCCGGGCGCCGTGCCGATGGGCATCGTGGCGGCTGCCGGGAAAAATCCGCGCGATATCCGCAAGGGTGAGACCAAATTTGCGGATCTGCACCGCGGCGGCTGGGACGGCAAGGCACGGATCCAGGATCAGGACCAGGACGGGATCGTGGCCGAGGTTATCTACCCGTCCGTCGGCATGGTGCTTTGCAACCATTATGACACGGACTACAAGCAGGCCTGCATGTGGGCCTACAATCGCTGGATGAGCGAGGAATTCATGGCTCCGGCGCCCGACCGGCTGCTGGGTCTTGGCCAGACTGCGGTGCGCTCGATCAGCGAGGCCATAGAAGATTTTCGCCAGCTCAAGGAAATGGGCTTTCGCGGTGTGATGATGCCGGGCAACCCAGGCACCGAGGAAGACTATGATCACCCGAGTTTTGACCCGCTGTGGCGGGCGGCCGTCGAGCTGGACTTGCCGCTCAGCTTCCATATCCTGACCAGCCGCTCGGATGGCCCGAACAGCGTCGGCAAGGCCGGCGAGCGTGCCAGCACCCACCGAGGGCCCGCGCAAAATGCCAGCCAGGCCCTGCTCAAGTCCATTCAGGATATCATCGGCATCTTCGTCTGGGGCCGCATTTTCGAGCGGCACCCGGATCTGAAAGTGGTCTGTGTCGAGGCGGATGCTGGCTGGCTGCCGCATTTCCTCTACCGCATGGACCACGGCTACAAGCGCCACCGCTTCTGGATGAAGGTGGGCGACATGCAGCGCCTGCCCAGCGAATACGTCTCGGAGAATGTCTACCTGACCTTCCAGGACGACTGGACGGCGTTCCGGATGGTGGACATGATGAACCCGCGCCGCCTGATGTGGGCCAACGATTTCCCGCACAGCGACTCCACCTGGCCCTGGAGCCGGGATCTGCTGAAGGTGCAGACGACGCACCTGACCGACGAGCAGAAGAGCTGGATCCTGCGCGACAATGCCGCCGCATTGTACAAGGTCGCCCGCCCATGAGCGCCTTTGATCTTGTTGTTCGCCAAGGCATGGTGGCGGACGGCACCAGCGATGATCTGAGGGTTGCGGACATCGGTATTCGCAACGAGATCATCACTGCCGTTGAGCCCCGTCTTGCAGGCACGGGCGTCGAGGAGATCGATGCCAGGGGTCTTCTCGTCACGCCAGGGTTCATTGATGTCCACACCCACTACGACGGCCAGGTGACGTGGGAGCATCATCTGGCGCCTTCGTCCTGCCATGGTGTGACCACATCCATCATGGGCAATTGCGGCATCGGCTTTGCCCCGTGCCGGCCTGAGGACCGAGAGCGGCTGGTGCGTCTCATGGAGGGGGTTGAAGACCTGCCCGAGCCGGTTCTGAGCGCGGGCCTGCCCTGGGCCTGGGAGAGCTTTACCGACTACCTCGATTTTCTATCCGACCGGACGTTCGACATGGACGTGGCCGCCCAGGTGCCGCATGCGGCGCTGCGGGTCTACGTCATGGGACAGCGGGCGGCCGAGCGCGAGGTGGCAACAGAGCAGGACCGGCACGCCATGGCCCGGCATGCCCGGGACGCGATCGCAGCCGGCGCTCTGGGATTTTCAACATCCCGAACGCTCAATCACCGCTCGAGCGATGGCACCAATATTCCCACACTGCGGGCTGGCGAGGAGGAACTGGCCGCCATTGCGCAAGGGGTGAAGGCTGGAGGTGGCGGCGCGCTGCAGGTGGTCTCGGACTTTGATGATCCGGCCACCGAGCTGGCCATGCTCAGGCGGGTGGCCGAGACGACGGGCCTGCCTCTTTCCGTCTCGTTGATGCAGTATCATCATGTGCCGGGTAAATGGCGGGAGATCCTGAACTGGATCGAGGCCTGCCAGGCCGATGGTCTTGCCATTCGCGGCCAGGTCAGCGGCCGGCCGATCGGTATGCTGCTCGGGTTCGAGCTGGGGCTCAACCCATTTTCGTTCACTCCGACCTTCAAGCGGGTCGCCGAGCTGCCTGTGGTGGAGCGGCGCGCTGCCCTGCATGACCCCGAGGTTCGGGGCGCCATCATCGGGGAGATGCCCGACCCATCCGAGCATGTCGCAGCGAACCATATCCGCACGTTCAGCGCCATGTATGCGCTTGGGCGCCGGCCGGATTATGAGCCGCATCCCTCCCGCTCCATGACGGCGCTGGCGGCTGCCCGTGGCACCAGCCCCGAGGCGGAGGCTTATGATGTGATGCTGGAGGATGACTGCCAGGGCGTGCTGCTGCTGCCGAGCGTGAACATTGCCGAGGGCAACCTGGAGGTTGCCCGGCAGATGCTGGTGCATCCTCATACCATCTATGGTTTGGGTGACGGAGGCGCTCATCTGGGCTTCCTGTGCGATGCAAGCCTGCCCACATTCATGCTGCAGTACTGGACGCGCGAGCGCACCATCGGTCCGCGCCTGCCACTGAGCGAAGTGGTGCGGGGCCTGACCTCAAAACCGGCTGAGGTCTTCGGTCTTGTCGACCGGGGGCGCATCAGGCCCGGGTACAAGGCCGATATAAATGTCATCGATTATGACAAGCTGTCGCTTGGCATCCCGCGGGTGACCTGGGATCTGCCAGCGGGCGGGCGGCGCGTGCTGCAGGATGCGGAAGGCTACCGGGCAACCATCGTCAGCGGTGTTGTCACACGCCGCAACGGGGAGGGGACCGGCATGCTGCCGGGGCGCCTCATCCGCGCGAACCGGATCAGCCCCCCGGCTTCGTAACCCGGCCATCGCCGTTGCCGTCCCCGGATCCGGGGGCATGGCGGCGGCGCGGGCCGGGCGGCCCTGCTGACACTCATTCATAGAAGGACGCACTGCGTGCAGCGCGATGGAGGAGAGCCGTAATCTCCTGCCGCTGCCGTGCGTGCGCGTGGGGAGACTCTCATGAGCACATTTCGGTTTCTTGCCAGCTTGTCCTTGATGGCCCTGCAGCCCGTCCTCACCGGCGGCGCTGCGCTGGCGCAGGGAACACCTTCTGCAGGCCTGGATGATATCGTCGTCACCGCCCAGAAGCGGGCAGAGAACCTGCAGGAGACGCCGATTGCGATGTCCGCACTCGACACCAGCGCGCTTCAGAAACTCGGTGTCGCCTCCATCGCTGATCTCGCGACGTCCACACCCAGCCTTTATACGTCGCCCTATCCCAATTCGCCGACCACGGTGATGATGTTCATACGCGGCATGGGAACCACCAACCCATACCAGATCACCAAGGATGGCGCGGTTGGTCTTTATTTGGATGGATTTTACCTCTCCCGACCGCAGAGCGCCACCATCGACATGGCGGACATCGAACGCGTGGAAATTCTGCGCGGCCCGCAAGGGACCCTTTATGGGCGCAACACGACGGGAGGCGCCGTCAACATCATCACCCGCAAGCCGACCGGAGAGGCGGGCGTTCGCGGAAGTCTCCAGGCTGGCACGCTCGATACGCTGCGCGCGCTGACCAATATCGATCTGCCCGCCATAGGCGATTTTGCGGCCAAGCTTACGCTCCTGGCCTCCAACCGGCAGGGCTGGACCAAGAACAGCGGCGGGGCAGACTTTGGCGGCATGGAGCAGGTGGGCGGCGAGCTTGCCGTGCGCTGGACGCCGGGTGAGCGGACCACAGTTGACTATGCCTATGACCTTGGCCGGGTCGACAGCACGGCGCTTTACTACAATAACGATGTGCTTGAGGGTTTCCTGCCGGGCTATGCCTCGTCCCGGGGCCGGGCCTACCGGGGCATCGATCTGCCCGAGACGACGACACGCTACCACGGCCATCGCCTGGCGATCGAGCTTGAGGCCAGCGATGCCCTGACGCTGCGCTCCCTGTCCGGCTACCGGTATTTAAATGCGAATTCCGTGCAGGATTATCATGAAATCTGGAGCACGCCGGCGGTCAACCAGGTCACCAACGTACGCCCCTCGGACACTATCAAGAGCCGTCAGTACTCCCAGGAATTCCAGCTGGTCGGCTCGGTCGGCGAGACACTCGACTATGTGCTGGGCCTTTATTTCTTCCAGGAAAAGGCGAGGCACTTTTCCAATGTCCTCACCATTACCGGGCAGAAGGGCACAAGCCCGCTTTCCATCAGCCGGGATCGGACAACGTGGGTCAACTCCCGCTCGGTCGCGGCCTTCAGCCAGCTTGAGTGGACACCGGATATCCTGGAGGGCCGCCTGTCGTTCATTGCCGGGGCCCGCTACACTTGGGATCGGCGCCGGGCGCAGCGGGATGAGAGACAGACCATCAGTCTTGCCAGCGGCACTGTCATTTCCGAGACGTCCGACCTTGGCCTTGAAAATCGCCAGAAGTTCAGCAAGTTCAATCCATCCGCTACGATCAGCTACGCCTTTGCAGATGACATCAATGGCTATCTCAAGATCTCGACCGGCTACAGGGCAGGGGGCTCGGACGAGGGCGCGCTGATTTTTGACGCGCCGTTCCGCCCCGAGACGCTGGTCAACTATGAAGCCGGCCTCAAATCCGACCTGTTTGACCGGAGGCTGCGCATCAATCTGGCGGCATTCTGGATGGATTACGATGACATCCAGATCGAGATGCAGCCCAAGATCGGGGCAACCTCGATTTCCCAGACCGTGAATGCGGGCAAGGGCCGCATGGCGGGTCTGGAAGCAGAACTGACCGCGGCCCTTTCTGATAACCTTCGCATCAGCGGGTCCTGGACATGGCTCAAGCCCAAGCTGAAGTCGGTTCTGGCAGAGCCCGGAGGCGTGCTCGACCCTGCGACTAACCCTGAATCGCCCTACCGGGTCGGTGACAACCTGGCGGACTATTTTGCTTTCACCTACGCGCCCGAACACAGCTTCTCCGCCTCGCTCGATGCAACGCTTGCCCGCCTTGGCGAGGATAGCCTCGACCTCTTTGTCAGCTGGAGCTGGAAGGACCGCGCTTTTGTCACCGGCGGCGTCGGACCGGCCGTGCCCGGGCGCCAGAACGCCGCCATCCCGTCCTACGGGGTGGTTGACGCCCGCCTGACATGGACCATCGAGCGCGACGGGGGCGATCCCTGGTCGGTTAGCCTCTGGGCGCGCAATCTCTTGGACAACAAGTACTGGGCGAACATCGTGCCGGTTGGCAATGCCCTGACCGGCTACACGGGACAAGGCTATACCTATGGCCAGCCCCGCACGGTCGGGCTGCAGCTGAACTACAGCTTCTGATGCAGCGATTGGTGCTATACGCACCGGCTCATGCGGGCCTTATCAAAGACCTTGGCAAGGGCGGACCGGCAGGTCCGCCCTTGCAAACGGTTAGTTCGCCCATGCCGTGAAGCCTGCTCGGCGGGCCGCGGACAGGAGCGGGGCACCGCATCCAGCGTCAGGTAGAGACCTTGACTGCGCTCCTGCGCCTTCCAGCCTGGTTCGCCCAGAATGGGAGCTGCCAGGCCTGCCGGCCGCGCCGCTGGTCAATTGCCGGATGGACCGCTACATTTGAGAGGATCGTCGCGCTTTCCCTTTGAGGCTGTGAGCGTTTTGAAATGGCGAGCAGATAAGGGAAGGTGCCCGAATTGAGAGAAGACGATGCGCGCTGCGTCCTGCTTGTCCGTGCGATCGAGCTTGAAGATCGCAGTGGCAATCTGCTGACGGAGGAAGACCGCAGGCAGGCTGACCTGGCGGCGCGCTCTTCCCTGACGAAAGGCAATCGAAAGACCGAGGGCATCTACTTGGCGCGCCGCGCGGCCGTCGCGGCCACGCGGGCCACGACCCGGTTCCCGGCGATCGGACGTGCACTTGCCTTGAGCCGTTGGCCGCGCTGGATCGGCTGGGCCGTGCCACTGGCAGCCCTCATCGCAGGCATGCTCGTCAACGAGCTTGGCAACGGGCGCAGGCTGGACCTGATCGCCGCTCCCTTCATCGGCACCGTCCTCTGGAATATCGCTGTTTATCTCTGGCTGGCATTATGGCCGCTTAAGAAGCGCAAGAGCCGGCCTCGTCCCCCGGGACTGACCCGGCTGCTGACCTGGCTCGCGGGCTTTGGTCAGCGCCATAAAGATCGCTCGACGCCTATGGCGCGCGCGCTCGCACGCTTTGCCCGAGACTGGGGGGAGGCGTCGGCTCCACTGGCGGTGGCCCGGGCTACGCGCACGCTCCATCTGGGGGCCGCCTTCTTTGCTTTGGGACTGATCGCCTCGCTCTACGTCCGGGCGCTGGCCGTTGAATATCGCGCAGGCTGGGAGAGCACCTTTTTAGGGCCGGCCGAGGTCCATGCGCTGCTGTCAAGCCTGCTTGGCCCGGCAAGCCTTGCGACCGGCATTGCCATCCCGCCGGTCGCAGGCATCGCCGCGCTGCGCTGGGCGAAGGGCGTCGGCAACGGCGGCGATGCGGCGCCCTGGATCCACCTGTTCACCGCAACGGCCCTTGGCATTGTTGTCATCCCGCGCCTGCTGCTGGCCGGCTGGCAGGCTATCCGGGCGTATCGGCTTACGGCCTGGTTTCCGCTGCCGGGTCGCGAGGATTTCTATATTCGCCGCCTGGTTCGCAGCGCCGATGGAACGCCCCTGGCGGTGCGGGTGACCTCCTATGCCTATCAGCCGGCCCCGGAGGTCAAGGAGCGGCTGAAGGCGCTTGTAACCGAAGCCCTGGGCGACAGGGTGCGGCTCTACTTTGATGAGCCGGTGAGCTATGGGGCGGAAGATCACTGGCTGGGGCAGGCAACGTTGCGGCCTGACGACGATTATCACCTTCTCCTGTTTGCCCTTTCAGCAACGCCCGAGGCCGAGAACCATGGCCGGCTTGCCCATGCCCTGCGGGAGCGGCTTGCGGGCGACCGCAACGGGACCGTGCTGGCTGCGATCCTCGACGAGAGCGGCTTTCGCCGCCAGTTTGCAGGCCAGGGCAACCTTGAGCAGCGCGTTGCCGCCCGCCGCGAGGCGTGGGAGAGCGTTCTGGCCGGAGCAGGCATTGCACCCCTGGTCATGGATTTGGCAGGCATGGAAGAGAATGCCGCGCAGCGCCTCGAGGCCGCGCTCATTCAGGACCCGGGGCTGGAGGTTTGAACATGCCGGAGCATAGTCCTGAGTTTCTTGCCGAGGTCGCCGGCACAGGCACTGTCGTCAATCTCAGCCTGATCTCCCACACGAATGTGGGCAAGACGACGCTCGCGCGCACGCTGCTCGGCCGCGACATCGGCGAGGTGCGCGATGCAGCCCATGTGACCGAACTGGCGTCCGGGTACGTCCTTGTGCAGGCTGGCGAAGATACCTTGATGTTGTGGGACACGCCCGGGTTCGGAGATACGGCGCGGCTGCTTAAGCGCCTGCGCCTTGCGGGCAACCCCCTGGGCTGGCTGCTGAGTCAGGTGTGGGACCGCTGGCGCGAACGCCCGCTGTGGGCAAGTCAGCAGGCCGTCCGGAATGCCCGCGAGCAGGCCGATGTCATTCTCTACCTTGTCAATGCCGGTGAAGATCCGGCAGCGGCGGCCTATGTGCCGCTGGAGATGGAAGTGCTGTCGTGGATCGGCAAGCCGGTCGTGCTGTTGCTCAATCAGATGGGGCCTCCCCGAGCTGGAGCTGCTGAGGAAATCGAGCGCTGGCGGCAGGCCGTCGAGGGGACCGTGAACCTGGCCGGCGTCCTCCCGCTGGATGCCTTTGCACGCTGCTGGGTCCAGGAGGGCATTCTCCTTGAGACGATTGCCCCGCTGCTGCCCGATGAGAAGCGCCCGGCGATGACCGGGCTGATCGCGCGCTGGTCCGAGCTCAACCGGGCCCGCTTTGAAGACTCTATGGCCGTTCTTGCACGGGCCTTAGCAGATGCAGCAACCGACCAAGAGGCGGTGGGCGACGCCAGCTGGCACCGCCGGCTCGGCGAGATGCTGTTCTCGAAGGGGCGCGAGCGGCCCGAAGTCCGTGAGGCGATGGGAAAACTGGCAGAGCGGCTCGAGGCAAGCAATCGGGCCTCAACGGATGCCCTGATCCGCCTTCACAACCTCTCCGGCAAGGCGAGCCACCGCATTCTGGAGCGCGTGGCGCAGCATTATTCCCATCGCGAGAAAACGCCCGAAGGGGCAGCGGCAGCACTTGGTGGCCTGGTGTCAGGGGCGGCCACCGGTCTTGCTGCTGATCTTGCCGCCGGCGGCCTGACCCTGGGTGGGGGCCTGATCGTCGGCGCCATCATCGGCGCGCTGGGGGCAGGGGGGCTTGCCCGCGGCGTCAATATGGCGACAGGCGCTGACGGGGCCAGTGTGCGTTGGTCGGAGGCGTTCTTCACGGAAATCATCGGCGCCGCCATTCTGCGCTACCTGGCAGTTGCTCATTTCGGGCGCGGCCGCGGCAACTGGGAAGAAGGGGAATATCCTGCCTTCTGGCTGGATATGGTCAGGCGTGAACTCGAGGATAGCCAGCCCGAGATCGGCAGGATTTATGCGAGCGGAAAAGAAATGCCAGCCGCCGAGCATATTGCCCCCTTGCAGGCGCTTTTGTCCGCCGTGACCAGCCGCGTACTGTCCAGGCTTTATCCAGGTACGGCTGCCGCGCAAACCTGACAATAGGCCCGAGAGCAGTGCATGCAGTTGCTGCTCTTAAGTTGGGTTATGCTGTTTCTCAGCGATAGAAACTGACAAACGGTTCACGACGTTTAGCCGGGCTATGCGGTCGCGAGCCTGATGAGGCACTCGGTATCGGCCTGAGCGTGTAGACCATAGGCTTAGCGGATATGAGTGCAGAATACCTAGCCGAACTTCAGATCCGGCTCGAGCTATGACCTAGCCGGCATCGTCGGCGAGCAAGGCGCAGCGCTCGCTTGCAAGCGTCAATACCTGGTCCTGGACGCTAGCTGTAGCCTCGGCCGCGAAGCCCGGCAGCCGGACGATCTCGACGGCGTTCGCAAGACGGCCGGTCACCTCGGCAATGGCTGTGTCCGCATCGCCCTGGGGCAAGCCGATCGTGCGCGCCAGCGCCATGAAGTCTCGGCGCGCCAGCCGATCATCCTTGCCGTTGAGCTTGAGCGCCATGCGATCGCCCCCCAGGCCTGGAAAGACCCGCGTCGTGACTGCATCATAAAGCGGCGCGAAACGAACCGAGGTGAAGGCCTTCGCATCTGGCTCGGCGATCTTGAGAAGTGCAAGGTTCTTGAGGTGCATGTCGCCATCGGCGATCAGCCAGGCGAAGACCGCGCGGCGGAACAGAATGTCGAGGTCAGCGACTGGATCCGTCGAAAGCGGCCGCAACCCGCGCGCCATGCGCTCGATCGTGCCGTTATATTTCGCCGACGCCGGCAGATCGAGGACCGAGCAGAAATCCTCGAGCGCAAGCCGGCGCTTATCGTCCGGTCCTTGGCGAATATCGAAGCGCTCAACGATAAGCGCGGGCGACATGCTGTCCGGCATCGGGGTCAGCGCGACATCCGGCGTTGCAAAGCCGACGGCGCGGCCCAGCTCCAGGCAGAGCCATTCGACGATCGGCAGCATCTCGAAGCCGGCCGCTCCGGCAGGCTTCAGGATATGGGTGAATGGCAGGTCAACGGCCGGTAAGAGAGTGCCATCGGCTGCGAGGTGCATCGGCGCCTTGATCTGAACGCCCGATAGGCGCGGCGTCTCGGCGCGGGCGAAGATTCGCGCGAGGTTCTGCTCGAAACTCTCCTCGATCGCGCCGCGCGCTGGCCCTGCATAGCGGCCGGTGAAGCGCCCCCCCTTGAGGAAGCCGTCCAATCTTGTCGTCAGAATATCCGCTGGCAGGGCTGCGAGTTCGTCGCGGGCCTCGACCACGGTGATATTGGACATATAGCGCCGCCCCCGCTTGAGCGCCTCGCGCTCGTCGCGCTCTTGGAGCACTTGGGCCAGCCAGCCTTCCGGCAGCAACGATTCGACAAAGGCCGGGAGTTTGCCCGGCGTGGTTTCTCGGACTAGTGCTGGTCCTGAACGCCTGGCCGGCTTCCAGCGCCATTCAAAGCCGTCATGGGTTAGGTGACCAAGCGGTTCGCCATGCCAGGCGATTAGCAGGTCGAGCGCAGCCTTGTTGGCTGGTGCTTTGGCCGTACTTGGCTGCGCGAGAAGAAAGCGCTCGGCGCCTGCGCCCTCGCGATACCAGCCATTCTCGCGCGCCAGCGCCCAGGCCGCATCGGCGGCCTCCTTGGGCGTGCCGTACTCCTCAACGAGACGCGCGGCCATCTGCAGGCGCATCTCCGCTGTGATTGCGCTGGCATGTTCGCTGCGCAGGCGAAAGGCTTCTAGGAAGCGCTGGCGTGGCGAGGAGACGTTGATGCGCAGTTCGCCCAAGTCATCTCCAACCACAGCCGCGGCCGTCGAGGGATGCGGTGGCGCCTGGTTCTGAACGATCTCCAAGCTGCGCAACCGGGTCCGTTGATTGCGGCGGCCACTAATGAAAAGCCGCCCATCCGGCGTCGGCGCGAGGAGTGCCGCGCTCGCCGACGAGAGATAGGCGCTCGGGTAAAGATAATGAGCAATGCGTACCGCATGGCCTAGGATGGCGGCGTCGGCATCGACATCTTGGTCGACATAGATGCCCCGCACGAGCTGGATGAGCTCGCCCGCCTGCGCGCGTTGATGCGCTCGCTTGGCATCGATCGTTTCGCCAACCAGATGGATCGCCATGCAATTATCCCGCATCTCAGATGCGCGATAATTCCATTCTCGATCTCAAAAGGCAAGAATTATCGCGCATCTGAGATGCGGGATAATTCCGGACCATACAAAGCGATCCGGACCGGTCCCGGCTAGCAGATGCTGGTGCTGCCGGATGACCTTCACGTTGACATTGAGCGCGGGAGCTTCTCCTCGGGCACCCCACGATCGAGCGCACGCGCGATCATAATACTCCTGGATCGTGGCGAGACGGTTCATCCGCTTGTTGTGGGTAAAGGATCCGTCGTTATCCGCTACGATACAGGGCGTCCCGGTTGCGCCAAGAAACCGCAGTGCATCGAGCCGCAGCTGGCCGCCGCCCTTCTGTCGGCCGATCGGTAAAGGCCCGATCATGCCGGCCTCCGTGACCGAGGCCGCGATCGGGCGATACTTGACCGTTTTCTGATTGACCAGTTTTTTGGGAGGAGACGAACCGGCGCAGTGACCGCTATGGCAGCAAGACGCTTGCCGAGCGGACCCGGTTCGCGGCCGAGCTCATCCGTGCAATGCGCGCGGCAGCACTTGATGGCCTGGTGTTAGGGGCGACTACGGGCCTTGCTGCAGATCTTGCCGCCGATGCCCTGCAGTCCTGATTGCCGGCAAGCAGTGTGTGCAGCTGTTGTTCTTAAACTGGGTCATCCTGTTGCTCAGCGATAAAGGCTGACAGACCGTTCGCCACGTTTATCCGGGCAATGTGGCCGTAAGCCTGATAAGGTGGCCGATATCGCCCTGAAAGCCGCAGGCCATCCGCGAGATGCTCTTACGTATAAAGCGTGGCCATCGACGTCGTTGACAGCCACTAGTCGGAATTCAGTGCGCTTGGCGTGGAATTCCTGGGGCACACCTAAAAGGCCCGTGCGGCGGCCCTGTCTGCCGCCTCCCTCAGTAACGGATCGTCCCAACGGTTCATGCCCATGCCAGCCAACTGAGCGGCTAACTCGGCGCGGGCGTGCACCTTGGGGTCAATACCCAGCATCATCTTGCCGGAGTAGGGTTTCTCGGGGCCTTGCCAGCCTTGGCGCACGTCTCCAGGTAATCGTCAACCGCCTCCTGGAATGCAGCCTTAAGCTCGTGCGAGTTCTCGGCGTGGAAACTCACCAGGTCATTGATGCCAGCAACATGCCCCACAAGGATCTCATCTTCGGCATAAAATTCGACGCGTGCCATGTACCCCTTGTAGATCATCGTGTTCATGGTCTTACTCCTAACTTGATCAGATATTCCTTTGCATCGCAGGCCGCTTGTACTCGCCATGGCAGGCCCCCTTGAGGGCGGACAGATCCATAAAGCCTCAAGGCCGACGCGGCCTAGCAGAAAACAGCATGCCAGACCGGGGCTGCCAAGCGTCTTTCACAGTCGCCTTTGCGGTCGCGCAGAATAATTATAGGTGGATTTGCCTGTTATGCCGAGCGATTTAATTCATATAAGTGGAAGACAATATTATGAATTTGAATAATTCATCTGAATAATAAAATCGTGACAAACATAATGCAGGATGTATCAGTAATAATTAATCCAAGTCACCGCTGGGGCTGTTTTGCAGGAAGAAGAATTGTGTTACATCCTCAAGGTCTCATCGCATGCCAGCGGTCAGACGAGAACGGTTTTTAAAAAAAAGCGTTGAGATATTAATCTTCTGTTTGCATTGATTTCTGTTCGTCATCAGTATGGCATCAGCTCCCGATAGATGACATTCTTTCTAAGTTGTGTTCGCTGCCTCTGCGTAAACGTCAATCTCGAAAATTGGACGTCAGACAGGGCGGTAATTCAGCGGTTTCCACCATATCAATGCCGTCTGGTCTGATACCAGGAAGAGTGCACGGCTCAGTTCACTTACGATTTGAGAAAAAGGACGCGAGCCCTGGTCAGGGCCGCTGCAGATCCAATAATTCGCGATGTCACGGTACGGCGTTCCTGAGAACATAACCGGGGGTAACAAAAATGATAAACAGCCCGCATATGCTGTTTAAAGCAGCT
Organism: Pedomonas sp.; assembly: GCF_036515995.1. Lineage (NCBI taxonomy): Bacteria > Pseudomonadati > Pseudomonadota > Alphaproteobacteria > Sphingomonadales > Pedomonadaceae > Pedomonas > Pedomonas sp. The sequence goes on from NZ_DATBUP010000219.1 coordinate 15,303, forward strand.
CTCATTGCCTCAACCGCCATAGTGATCGTCCCGTGCATAGCGCCGTCTGCCTTTGCGCGCGCCTCTGCTTCAGTGCAAGCGCCGCCAACTCTCAGGCGCGGGGATCCGGGACATACTACGACATCCGAAAAAGCTGACCCTGACCAGAATTCTACACCGGCTCTGGAGGCTGCCACTGTCAGCCCGTCCTCGGGCGGAGCGCGGAAAGCAAGTATGGAGCCGTGGGACACTGAGCCACCCGCTGGCGAGACTGGCGTTCGTAACTCGAAAGAACCCGACACCATTGTGGTGACCGGCTCCCATATTCGCGGCCTGGATGCACCCGTTGGCAGCAATCTTATCACGATTGATCGGGAAGAAATCGATCGGCAAGGGTACGCGAACGCTCGCGATCTGTCAGAGGATATACTCCAGAACTTCGGAGGCGGCGCCACAGGCGAGCGCCAACAGAACCCCGCATCCAGTCAGAATGTTGGCTATGGCACGACAATCAACCTACGTGGCCTTGGCAATCTGGCCACGCTTGTCCTCATCAACGGTCGCCGCGTTCCAGCTGTCGGGCAAGACGGTGGCGTTGCGGACATTTCCTTTATTCCAATATCCGCACTTGAACGCGTTGAAGTCCTTCCTGACGGGGCGTCGGCGGTATACGGCTCCGATGCGGTCGCAGGCGTGGTAAACTTTATCTTAAGAAAAGATTATGAGGGATTTGAGGCGCGTGCTCGCTACGGCTTTGCAACGGAAGCATCGGTTCAGGAATATCAATTCGGCCAATCTGGCGGCCAGCGATGGGGTAGCGGTAGCCTATTCCTCTCCTACGAATTTTATCACAGAGACAGGTTGCCCGCGGATGATCGCCCATTTACCCGTACGCAAGACCTGCGGAGCCAGGGAGGAAAGGACTATAGATTAATTTATGGACAGCCGGGCAATATAATCAATCCTTTGACATCGGCCGTGCTCTTTGCAATTCCTCCGGGCCAGGACGGACGTAACCTAACTCCTGGACAGCTTTTGGGTCCGGAGCAGACTAACTTTACCGATGAAAACCAGTATATCGACATGCTTCCGGAGCAGCGCCGGCATAGTGTTTTCGCCTATCTCCGTCAGGAACTAACTCCCGCGATAGCACTGTTTGCCGAGGGAAGATATGGACACCGGCGCTTCTCTTCCCATAGCGCGCCACCCTGGGCGCTGCTCACGGTCACGCCTGGAAACCCTTATTACGTTGACGCCAACGGAAACGGGGCCCCTGTTTTCGTCGCCTACTCTTTCACCAAAGAACATGGTCCAGTCGAGGTAAGCGGCGCATCAGAGAGTTATAGCGGCAGTTCCGGGCTTAACATCGACATGGGCTCGCAGTGGCAAACCCAAGCTTACGTCAGTTATAGCCGCGACAAGAGCAGGACAATAATTGATCAGATTGATTATGCAGCGTTGACAACCGCCCTTATCGGTAGCCCTTCACAGCCCGCGCTGAACCCCTTTGGCAGCGGTACCAGCAACTCGCCTGCACTGATATCGGGACTGTTTAGGAAAGACAGGATCATTATCGATGCCGACGTTCTCCAGGCCAATATAACTTCCGACGGAGATGTCGCACAGATCTGGGGCAATACACTGCGCGCAGCTTTCGGCATCGATTACCGTGACTATCATTACGAAACCGATAACCGCTTTTCGGAAAGCTTGAATGCCGATCTTAGCAGAGAGGTTCTTGCAATATTCGGTGAGCTGTTCATCCCCCTCGTTAGCCCCTCCAACGATATAGCTGGATTTCGCCGGTTAGAGCTATCGGTTTCTGCACGTCATGAACGCCATAAGGACCGCAGTCGCGAGCCACAAGAACAGAGCCGTGACCGGCAGACGTCTACCGATCCACGCATCGGTTTAGTCTGGGAGCCTTTCTCAGGTCTAAGAATTAATGGCAGCTATGGCACATCGTTCCGCTCTCCAAGCCTGAACGCACTGACTGCTACGGCCTCGCTCTCGGCCATCCCGGTTGCGGACCCTCTGTCACCAAGCGGGCAGACGCGCCTTCTGGTCGTCAACGGCGCTGAACGTGATCTTCGCAACGAAACTGCAGATACCTGGACAATCGGAGCGGAAATCGCACCTCAGCAGTTGCCGGAGCTAAGGCTAAAGGCGAACTATTTTTCAATTAATTTCGACAATCTCGTCGACCGCCTGCCGTTCCCGACCCTCGTCTTGGCAGACCCAGCGCTATCTGGTTTGGTTGTCCGCAACCCGTCGCTCGATCAGGTCCAATCATATTGCAATCTGGTAGATCCGCAAAACTGGTTTATATCGCCGGGCGACTGTACCGCTCCAGGGCAAGTTGCGGCCGCATACGACTGGCGCCTCCGGAATATCAGTGAAATATCTGTGTCCGGCATTGATGCTCAAGCCACATACTCGGCGGATCTTGAAGAGGCAGGCATATTGGCAGTGTCCCTCTCCGCCACATATCTTCTGGATTATGAGAAACAGTTATCGAGCACGACACCAAAGCGCAGCTTCCTGGATACGCCTGGTAACCTGGTCGACCTGCGCGCGAGAGGTACTGTCTCATGGCAGCTCAAAAACGGGCTACTGCTGTCAACCGACATCAATTACACCGACAGTTATAAAGATCCGGTCCATGATAGAAAAATTAATTCGTGGACGACGATTGACCTGACAATTGCCTATGAAATAAGCGAGAAAGTCACCTTTGGACTGCTGAGAAACACTTCCGTCCGTCTTAATGTAAACAATATCTTCGAGAACGATCCGCCATTTTATGAAAACGCCGATCAAAAAATCGGCTTTGATCCAACTAATGCCGACGCTACCGGGCGCTTCATTTCATTCAACATTGTCAAGCGCTGGTAATTCCAGATGCCTTTTCTGAAGGCCGCGAGAGTCAGCTTCTGACAATTCACCAATGCCCACGTGTGGCCATTACAGAAAATCCGAGCGCGTATCCCTGGAGAATAGCAATGAAATCTCTCGCCCTCTTTCTGATCGCCTCACTATTCCTGTCCTCCTCATTGAATGCAGCCGTTCTATCTCCTCTGGACCGCCAGATACTGGCCCGGAATATTGCTTCGGGTAGTGAGTATACAGTTTTGATAATGGCCACTAAAGATGGCCGACATTTAGAGTATGTAGACTATCTAAAGAAGAATGGTGTTGCCATTCGCTACAACTTCGAGCCAGTTGGCTATTTGCGCGTGCGCGCGCCAACAAAGGATATGATCAGACTCGCAGCGCATGATGCTGTGCTCGCTGCAGCGACCGAAGGCGGGCAATACCTTCTTGCAAGCGACCGGGCAGCGAAGGCATCGATACAAACGGCCAGTGACCATTCCAACAGAAAAGTTGATTTTCGGAATTATCTAAAAAATTTACGCGCCGACAGCGATCCAAATGGCTTTGAAGAGTCCAGAATAGTCAGCTTCAAGAAGGCCAACCCGACCTTTGATGGTCGTGGCACAACGATCGCCATTGTCGAGGGAGTTGTCGATCCGTTCATGCCAGAGCTTAAGCATGCGCTTGATATCAATGGCAACTTTGTTGAGAAAATTACCGGGATTGACACCGCTTTTGCCTTTGATCCTGACGCCCCCTTGCAGGAACTGTATGAAAATCCTGGTGGTCGCTTGGAGAAGAATTTTGTCCGCCTGACAGACACTGCGTTAACCAGCGGTCGTATAATGAAGTTCGAAACCTATGAAATTAAGGTCCCACGTCAAGGGTCATATCGCGTCGGAAAATATTTCGCTCCCATAATGACTGGTGCTTCATCGCTCCAGGACTCTTCGGGTAATCGCTTCGTTCTGTTAGTTCATGATGCCAAAACAGGTTGTTATTATCTTGATCTCAATGCGGATCTCGACCTTTCCGACGAAGAGTGCGCGAGAGAATACACTCGGTTCGAAGACATGACCTATGCGCAGCCGGAGGGTTACATCGCCGAGGCGCCGGTTCTTATCATCCCCAGTCGTGATGACGAAGGCGTTGTCGTATCGGTACCGTATAATCATACAGTCTCGGTTGCCTTGGCGGCAGCCGGCCACCGGTATTTCGGCAGTTCACTATCTGGCGTAGCCCCGGCAGCTAGGCTGCATTTGACGAATATTGATCTCTATCGAACAGCATCGCTTATCGAAGGGCTTATCCAGGCAGCCAGGCAGAAAGACGTTGATATCATCACCATCCAGACTGGGCCAAAGGACATTATCGACTGGAAGGAGAGTGTGATTTCGGTCATTGCCGACCGCATCGTTCTGAAACTGGACAAGCTCATATTTGCATCGGCTGGCAACACGACAACCAATGGTCCCAATACCGTGCGCCAGTTTCAAAGTGCACAGATGGTTATTACCGTTGGGCAATATCATTCCCCGCGGGTGCAGTCATTCATGACCGGCGAACGCAATCCTGTTCCGCACCGCTTTCCTTCTGCAACTGGCCCGACAGAAGATGGCCGACTTAAACCGGACTTGCTTGCGCCGAGCAGCCTCATCACTCCTAGCCTGGAATATGTGCAGACTGATCTATATGGCTGTCCTAATATTCTTCCTTTCCCCCGGCTTGATTGTCCGGGCGGCACGTCAATGGCGGCGCCGGTTGCGGCCGGTGCAGGGGCGCTTCTTTGGAGTGCCGCCAGGCAGGCGGGTCTGGACGTAAAAGCGTCCGATATCCGCGCCGCTCTTCTGAACTCGGCGCGGCATATTGATGGTTTTGCGCCGTACGAAGAAGGAAACGGCGTGTTAGACGTCGTGGCAGCATGGGACTATCTGCAGAAGAGCCTTCGCACCAAGCCTGCGATTGTCTCTGTTGATGCTCCGGTTGCTACGCCGTTCAGTCCGTATTTCGCCCGGCCCAATCGGGGGGAGGGCCTATATGAGATCGCGGGGTGGACGCCTGGCGCGACCCACACTCGCTCCATCCAGCTTCGGCGCACCTCTGGTCGGCAAGGGGAAGAGACATATCTCTTGCGCTTCGTCGGTGAACGTAGCTCGGCCTTCAAACTGATGCAAAATACCATTCGGCTCCCTTTGAACAAGTCGGCGGAAATCCAGGTTCATATCGCTCCGCAGGCCGAGGGCGTGCATTCTGCCCTTCTTGAGCTTTTCGATCCAAAGGCCAGGATTCCTGCGGCCAGAATTCCTTTGACGGTCGTGGCAGGCCGAGAGCTTCAGGGTGACGCAGTTCGACGGGCGGTTCTTTCGGCAACGGCAACTGGTGACAGCCCCCCTCTTTTTTTCTTCCATGTTCCGGATAAGGCGCGAGCGCTTCAGGTTTCTGTGTCAGGTGGACCAAAGTACGAAGGCATGCCATTGATCTATGCGCCATATGGCGAAGACAGTTTGCACATTGACAAGTACATCGAGAGTCCACGCTTGGCCGCTTTGCATGCCGATATAAGCGAGGAGGTCGGCGCCCAACCTATCGAGCGAGTTGAGCAGTCCTATTTTCTCCCGGCCCAGGGCCTTTGGTGGGTCAGCTTGCCCGGGGCACAACCGGGCAAAACCTATAGCCTTTCAGTGCAAGCTGTCGTGTCGAATGACAGCAGTGATGTTCAGCCAGCAGGCGGCCTCATGGACGAGGCTGCGAATTGGGACGCGGTGGCATCCAAGCTTGCGTCCCCTGAAGCACGCGTCATCGAAGGGCAGCGGTTTCGAGGACAGGTGTCTACCGGACAAAATATACCGCCGGCGCTCATTCCAATTGATATACCCGAGAATACCCTGCGCATTGTTGCGGAAGCACGGCTGCAAGACCATGATAGCGGGTCAAACGTGCCGCTCACTTTCACATTGATGGAGTGCAAGGTTTTCCGCTGCTATGCGCGGCTTTCCGGGGCTGGATCCGGCAAGGCGGGCTTCGTTATGGCTAAACCGCCGGTGGGCAGGTGGTTTCTCGCGGTTGACGCCCTGCTCGATCATCGCCAACCAACCTTGCTCAATTATGAGATTATGCTTGCGTCGGCTGAGTCCCCAGATGCTTCTGCAGTCACTACGATTGACTCAGTTGATTTCAGCCTTGCAGAAGCCGTTGCACCGGCGTCGGTCAGACGAAAACACCAAGTCTGCCGTTATGTCGAACTCATTGATAGTCAATTTCAGAAAATGGATTACTGGCTCGTCAAAGCGCCGAAGTATTACAAGCGTGTCGTCGCAAGCTCTGAGGCAATTCCGCTGCAAAGACGCCCATTGGGTGGTCAGGTGAGCTGCTAGGCAACCATCGAAGCGGATATTCGATATCTTACTATTAGGGACATGTGACCGCTTGGTCACATGTCCCTTGTTTTACTTAAGATTACATATACATGCCGCTTGCGTCGAACGGATCCATTGCAGGGCGCATCCACGGCGAACCTTTGGTGAGCTTGCTGGCACGGCCAAACTTCGTAACCATTCTCAGTGTCCTTTCTAAATATGTTACGCCACGGCTGGGTGGCTAAAAAATATTAAAAGGTGTTAACGGTAAGCTCAAATCAATATGGAATGTATTATCTGATTGCATATGTTGTATTCGACTGGGCTTCGCGATTATGAAAAAATACGACAAATTTCAGATCAGTGGTATTTTAATTATAAAAGCGTTTTGTTGAGATGTTTTCGTCATGGCGAAAACTTCAATTTCCGGATGGGCATAATCTCTTTAGATAATCTGAGCCTGATTTCAGATAGAATGCTTCCACCTATTGCAATATATGACGGCACCCATGATGTCGATAATCTGAGGATTCGGGTTGATATTGTCTTCGATGGAAAAACGTAATGCTTTTTCGACGGCTTCTTTGGATAGGATCCTGTCTTTGATCAGGGTCGAACTCATAATATAATCCCTGAGAAAGTCATGATTTAATCGTATTATTTCCTGGTAAAAGTTATTAATCCCACCTTTCGATTGGGCAAATATATTTCTTTTGGGCCCTTGATCCTTAAAAGCCATCCGCGCCAGTCCTCTATCGGCCCCGGTATGGCAGAACAAGTAAGTTGGAATTCTATAGACGACTTCCAGCAAGGGCTGCGATAATAGCGGATGGCACCAGGAAATTTCGTTTTTCGGATGAGTGGAGCGGCGCAGAGGAGTGCTCAGGCGAGTGGTTGCGACATGGAGCTGCTTGGCAGCTGGTATTCTTTCTAAATCAGGTAGCCAATGAGCAAAGCGCTGCCTTACATCAATCTGCTTGTTGAAATCTTGGGATACAAAATGAACGCTGTTGGTATCAGAAAAATCCGACGTGATATCCCAGTCGTGCCCGGAAATATGGCATCTAAGTGCTTTGCCTAGAATCTTCCAGACCGACCTTTGGGAGACCTGTGAAATCTGCTGGATAATACTGACAATGCCCCGGTCAAAGCCATTTCTTGATATGTAGTCTTCGATAAAGAACCGGCTGCCTGCACCAAATATGCCGTCCCCACCTTCGCCACTAAAATAAACATCCGCGTCCAATCGGCTCGCAAGATCGCGCTCGAAAGTGGCCTTTGCCATAATGTGCCGCGACATAATCGGCTCGGCCGACACCCTGAACTCCGTTATGAGCGACAGGTCCACTTCGGAAGCGACATCTTTCTTGGATAAAAGTTCGATGTCATAATGTTCTGCAGCGTTTTTGGCGCGTTCTCGCTCATCGGAATCGATGCCATCGGAATAGTAGCAAATCGCGGTTATCTTTCGCTCAGGCGACGGGCTCTTCAACGCGGCGAGAACGATCGTTGAATCAAGGCCGCCTGAAAGGCGGTGGATAATATTATCATACAAATCCGCCCAGGACTGGACGACATCCTCGACTGTTTCGCGCAGAATCCGGGTTGCAGTTTGAGCGTCCTTCAGTTGCTCGCCCTCGCAGAACTGCCGCGGATGCCAGTAGACGGACTTTGTGACGTTGCCGTCGGCAATCGTCATTCCCTGTCCAGGCACAAGCTTGTTTATCTCGTGGAAACCGGTATCCGGGTAATCCATCAAAGGCAGGCGTGTGAAGAACGCAATATGCTCGTAATTAAACGTCAATGAAGTCAGGCGAAGCGCTGCGAAGTGCTCCATCTCAGAAAAGCAGATAATGAGATTTTTGGTCTCGAAATAGAATATTGGGATAGATCCACTTGGATCTCTGATCACAGTGGGCAGCCGTGTCTGGCCATCGTAGAGGAATGCAGCATACCGTCCCCAATAGTTCTCGAGGAGTTTTGCGCCTTTTGAGTTAACAATGGCCTTGGTCGCGGCTTGGTCGATCTGGCGATCGACTCGCCCCGAGGGGCGTCCCTGAGCTCTGGAGAACAGCGTTCCAATGACGACTCCCTGTCCGTCATTAAGAACATAGGTATCGATGCCCTTGTCGCCTGATCCCGCTACGAGAAGAATGAGCCCGGGCGCATCCAGGATAGTATGATACTCGATCAGACGCCGCTTAATTTCCTGAGCTAGAGTATGTGCGATCGCTTCGTCGGCTGTGCTCTTGGGAATAACGGCAAAATATGATTGTGCCATTGTTGCCTCCTAGACAACCAGTATGGGGACGAACGGGACTGTTGCGCCCAAAGTGTCGGTTGCCATGACTTCGCCGACCTGAACCCAGCAGTGTGCTTCAAATGGGTCTGTCTTCACGGAGAAAATCCAGCGGGGATCAAAGCCGTATTTCCGGAGGAACAAAATGATGACGATGCAGTCAAAATAGCAATGATCCGATGCTGTGTAAAAATACGGTCTTATTCTGCGAAAATTATAGACCAGTTCGGAAAGACGCTCTTCATCGGTGCAGACCGTTGTATTTTTCTGATGTTTCGTGAGCCTTGAGAGCGTGGACGAGAATCCGAGCAGTTTTGCGTAAAAGAGGGCCCTCAGAAGACAAGTGATAAAATCATAGATGATTTTCGGACCAAGGTGATCCGTTCTGTAATATAGAATATCAGTCAAATCGCGCCGAGGTGGTGGGCAGTATCTTGGCTTGCTGAGCTTTGGATGGCGAGTTTCTGAAATAATTTTTTCATCGAGGAGTGTGTTTATCAAAGCACGAATCTCGCCATCAACGTCGGCACTTTGATTAAGTGCATTGGGATCAATTTTGCCGGTAAACACCAAGCTTTTTAGACGAGGTGTAAAATTGGGCGGCAGTGCCATGTAGCTATCATGAAGGGTATCGAGTAAAATTATTTGTCCATTTGCAATACACGTGTGTACATGTTCGGCGAGATGAAAAGTCATCATTTCGACTTTCTGATTAATAAGATTTGGGCGGGAGGCTGTCGGTCTACTATCCAAAGTCAATGCATGTTGATCAGGTAAGTTCGTTGAAATCATTAAGCGTGATCTCTGATTGCTTGTTCTCTTATGTTGCGGGTCTATCCTGTGGATGAGTATAATAAAAAGATTTTTGGTTTTACCGGGAATTTTATCATCTATCTGCATCAGTGCAGAGCAAATATGAGAAATACATTTTTCGTCTATCGAATTTTACCAAAATATGATTTTCTAACTCCGCTTGTCGCGTTCTCGGTAAATTTTTTCTTTTTAAGGGGAGATTCCGAATTCTGCATAATCTGACGCCAAGAAGGCGTTCGGCAAAGTCGGGGCAGACCGTTTGGACAAATTCCGCCGCCTTTCTGACCAAATTTCCCGGGGTCGAGGGCTCCCGTCTGTCCTAGACTGCGTATTGTTGGTGGGCTTGAGCTGATACCAGAGGCTGCACATCGAGGGTGGTTGGATAGAAACGGTCGATTGGATGCGCATGCTGAAAACGAAGGATACTGGTGCTTCTTTAAACCAGGTGCAAACGTCCGCCTCTGGCAAGTGGGATGCTTTGCGTCAGCTCTTCAGGATTGGCAATCTAACGCTTCCCAACCGTGTGGTCATGTCGCCGATGACGCGCCGGTTCTCGCCGGGCGGCGTCCCAACGACGAATGTGGCGGTCTATTACCAGCGCCGGGCCGTGGGCAATGTCGGGTTGATCCTGACGGAAGGCACAACGATCGATCGGCCAGGTGCGCGCAATCATGCCGACATCCCTTTCTTTCATGGAGATGTGCCCCTGGCGGGCTGGGCGAGCGTCGTTAAGAGCGTGCATGCGGCCGGAGGGCGGATCGGGCCCCAGCTCTGGCATGTGGGCTCCGTCCCCAACCAGGCGCAGGTCTGGGAGGACGGCCCCGAGGCCGAGAGCCCGTCGGGGCTGTTCTCAACGCGTCAGCCGCGGGGCAGGCAAATGAGCGAGGAGGATATTGCCGATACCATCGCAGCCTTTGCCAGGGCCGCCGCGACGGCGGAGCGGCTCGGCTTCGATACGGTCGAGTTGCATGGTGGCCATGGATATCTGATTGATCAGTTTTTCTGGGAGGAGACGAATCGGCGCAGTGACCGCTACGGCGGTAAGACGCTTGCCGAGCGGGCTCGTTTCGCAGCCGAGCTGATCCGCGCGGTGCGCGCGGCGGTCAGCCCGGGGTTTCCCATTATCCTGCGGGTCAGCCAGTGGAAGCTGCAGGATTATACGGCACGCCTGGCGACAAGCCCGACAGAGCTTGGCCAGTGGCTCGGCCCGCTGGTAGAAGCGGGCGTTGATGTCCTCGACTGCTCGCAGCGGCGGTTCTGGGAGCCGGAGTTCCCGGATGTTGACGGCAAGACAGGCCTCAATCTGGCAGGCTGGGCCAAGAAACTGACCGGTGCGGCTACAATCGCAGTGGGCTCGGTCGGCTTGCCGGTCGAGCAAGCCACGCCCATCGGTGCGGATACAGGCGCTGTTCTTGATAATCTTACGGCACGCCTGGAGCGGGGCGAATTCGATCTTGTGGCGGTGGGACGCGCTCTGCTCAGCGATCCCAACTGGTGCGCTAAGATCTTCGGACTCAATCCAGAGGAGCCGCTGCTGCATCAGACCGAGCATCTCGGCCATTTGGTCTGAACGCGGTCACCAGCTGGTTCATCAAAGCCAGCGCAATATTGTCGCTTTGCAGCCCAAGGAATGCTCAGTTCCCTCCGGTCTCTGCTTTCCTGCCTGCCTTGCAGCAAGCCAGGTTAGCATTTGATGAAGGCTGCCAGATTTTCGGTTGCCGCCCTCAGTTCAAGTTCCGTGAGCTCAGGCCCTAAAACGTCCAGATAGGCCGAGGCATCCGTGCAGACCTGAGCAATGGTGCGCATCAGCAAAGTGGCCCTTGCAAACTGCAGTCGGGCCTCTGGATTATCGCCCAGCGTCTCGACAAATCCTGGGACCTTGAGCGCGCCCAGGTGGTGGATCAGCCCGGCCCGGTCAGCGTGCAGCCGCTCGCGAAAGCTGGGCTCGTACAATTCCAGCTGGAGCACAAGGCCGCTGATGTAGCCGTGTACCGTGTACATATGGACCAGCTGGTCGAGCCACAGGCGCAGCCCTTCCGGGCGGCGCACCTGAGGATCGCACAGCTTTTCGTAATGGCTTCGCCAGTTGGGGCCGATGCCGTCATAGATCTCGATGGCCAGCGCCAGCTTGGACTCAAAATGCTGGTAGAACGTGGCGCGGCTTATATTGGCCGCGCGGATCAGGTCATCGATCGTTGCATGGACATAGGGCGTCTGCGAGAAGACGCGCGCGGCGCCGGACAGAATGGCGGCGCGGGTCTGCTGGCGCAGGTTGACCTGATAGGCGCTGCGGCCCTTTGCGCGCTCCTTGCGGACCCTGGTGGATGAAATATGCGTCAAGGCTGCCTGCGCCCCTGGTGGATTGGCTGTCACACGCTTTCTTTCCTCAAATTCCCTGAGACCTGCAACCGGCCAAAGGGGGGAGCCAGTGTATCGGCGCGCCCTTGATCCGGGCCTGGCTGCGCCTCTGGCGATACTGCCGCTCAAAATCGGGGGGGTATGGTCCGTGGCTCCGCCTTTGGATTGAAGATAGACCATACTGCCAGTATGCCCTTAAAGGAACACAAGCCGGGGGGGCGATGATGGTAGAAGAGCAGCTGGTCCTTGAGGCATCGGGCATACCTCACTGGACGCACAGCGCCGAGGTCGTCGTCGTCGGTTTCGGCATGGCAGGCGCCTGCGCGGCGATCGAGGCCCGCCAGGCCGGCGCTTCCGTCATTGTGATCGAGCGGACCAGCGGCGGCACGGGCAGCACTTCGGCCGCTGCAGGACATTTTTACCTAGGCGGCGGCACCGCCGTACAACAAGCCTGCGGCTTTGAAGACAGCGCCGAGGACATGGCGCGTTACCTGGAGGCGGTGTCGCCTGCCCCCAACCTGGACAAGATCCGGCTCTACAGCGAGGGGAGCGTCAGCCATTTTGACTGGCTCGAGACCCAAGGGGTCCCTTTTGATCGCAGCTTCTACCCGGAAAAGAACGTCGTCCAGCCGGGCCGCGAATGCCTGATCTGGACCGGCAACGAGGAGGTGTGGCCCTATCGGGACATGGCCCGCCCGGCACCGCGGGGCCATAAGGTTGCCTTTGATGGTGAGGAAGGCGGCGGCGCGCTTGCCTTGCGCACCCTGTCCGAGAGGGCGGCGGACCTCGGTGCCGCGATCCTGGTCGATACGAAAGTCGACGCCCTCATCCGGGAGGATGAGCGGATTATCGGCATCAGGGCGAAGAGTTTTGGCGAGACGCTCTACGTCAAGGCGCTCCACGGGGTGATCCTCTGTGCGGGCGGATTTGGCCAGAACGCGGAGATGGTTGCAAAGTATGCCCCGATCCTTGGCTCCGCCTACGTTCAGGGAAGCCCCCATGACGATGGCCTCTCGATCCGGCTCGGCATGGCGGCAGGCGGGGCAACGGAGCATATGGACGAGGCCTTCCTCACATCGCCCTTCTATCCGCCGCAGGATTTGCTCAAGGGCATCCTCGTCAATGGGGAGGGCAGGCGCTTCGTCGCCGAGGATTCCTATCACAGTCGCTCGAGCATCGCCTGTGCGCGACAGCCTGAGGGTACTGTCTACCTGATCGTTGACGCGGACATCTTCGCCTATCCGCGCTTTGCCGCTCTCACCAACCAGAGCCTCGTCGACGGGTTCGAGAGCATTGCAGAGATGGAAAAAGGGCTCAGCCTGCCCGAGGGGCGCCTCGTGGCAACGCTGCAAGGCTATAACGCTGCAGCAGCCAGGGGCGAGGACCCGGAGTTTCACAAGCACCCCAAGTGGCTGAAGCCGCTGGATCAGGGCCCGTTTGCCGCCTTCGACCTTTCCTTCGGGAAGGCTGTCTACACCGGCTTTACGCTCGGCGGCCTCAAGGTCTCGACCGATGGCGAGGTCCTGACCGAGGCTGGCCGGCCGATCAGCGGCCTCTATGCCGCCGGTGCCTGCGCCTCCAACATCGCACAGGACAGCAACGGTTATGCCTCCGGCACGTGCCTTGGCGAGGCTTCGTTCTTTGGTCGCCGGGCAGGGCAACATGCGGCGACAGCTGGAAGGCAAGGGGCGTGAGGGTGCTCTTTTGCCAGAGCGGCGATAGGACGTCCCATCGCGCCTCCAGACAATCTGTCATCCAGCGCCCCACTTCAGGACAGGACCATTTATGATCAGCTCAACGCGCGCGCCCATCGATCAGCTCGGCTTTGTCACGGATAATCTCGACCACGCCGTTCAGAGCTGGACGGAGCGGTTCGGCGTCGGGCCGTGGACGGTCTATCGCAACGTCCGCCTGGAAGGCGAATATAAGGGCCAGCCGACGACCGTCGTGATGAACGTGGCGCTCGGCTATCGCGGCCACGAGCAGATCGAGTTTATCGAGGTCGCCAGCACCTCGCCCTCGCCCTATCAGGACGACAAGGGGGTGGCCCTGTGCGGTCTCCATCATGTCGCCTGGATCGTGGACGACCTGGATGCCGTCGCTCAGGAATTCGAGGACAAAGGACTGGTCCCGGTATTTCGGGCCGAAAATGCCGCGGTGCGCGTGATCTATTTTGCCGATAGCGCCCAGCCCGGTGCGCTGTTCGAGCTCATTCAAGGGCAGACATCCCGGGCGGATCATGCCGCAGGGGTTGCCCTGGCGCGCATCTGGGACGGAAGTAACCCGATCACGGAAATCGATCTGAGCGGACTTTGACGCGGCGCGGCGTCCGACGCGTCGGAAAAACAATCCCTGGGGGAGGACAAAAATTATGAAGGCTGTCGTCTATCGCGGCGTCTCACACCCGCTTGCAGTCGAGACCGTGCCGGATCCGACCCCAAGGCCGGATGAGGTAGTGCTGAAGGTCCTGCGCGCGGGTATCTGCGGCAGCGATCTGCACATGGCAAGCCTCGGCAAGGCCGCGCCGGGGACGATCTTCGGACACGAATTCTCCGGCGAGATCGTTGCCAAGGGCCGGGAGGTTGCGCTCCCGTACGGCATCGGCGACATCGTGACTGCCAACCCTTATGACTCCTGCCGTACCTGCGAGGTCTGCGGCGAGGGCCATATGGGGCTGTGCAGCGTTGGGGTTTGCGTCGGCACGGATCTAAACCGGCCCGGCGCCTATGCGGAATATCTCGCCGTCAAGGCGCACATGCTGCACCGCCTGCCGAGCGGCGTCTCGATGGCCGAAGGCGCGATGGTCGAGCCATTGACGGTCGCTTACCATACCGTCCACCGTGCGGCGTTGCGACCGGATGACGATGTGCTGATCATGGGTGGCGGTCCCATCGGCGCGGCTGTCACGCTGTTTGCCCGGCTGGCAGGCGCACGCAATATCGTGGTGAGCGAGCCGAGCGAAGTGCGCCGTCAGGGCGCTCGGGATTTTGGCGCAACGGGCGTGATTGATCCGACCAAAGGCCCGCTGGCCGAACTGGCCGCGCGCCAGTTGGGTGCGGCGCCTTCGGTCGTTATTGAATGCGTCGGCACGCCCGGGCGGATTCAGGACGCCATGATGGCGGTCAAGATCAAAGGGCGGGTCATCATCCCCGGCGTCTGCATGGAAGAAGACCGCTTTTATCCGGTGATCGGCATCATGAAGGAGCTGGACCTGCAGTTCAGCCAGACCGCGACGGACAGCGATTTCGAGGCGGTCATCGATCTGATCGCCAAGCGCGAGATCGAACCCTTGCAGCTTTTGACCCGGACCATTTCGCTTGATGAAGTGGATGCAACCTTCCAGGGGCTGACGCAGGATCCCTCGCAGATCAAGGTTCTGATCGACCCGGCCCTTGCCTGACGAATGCCAGGCAAGGCGGGTCATTGTTGTACGCAGGTCCGGGCATTTTACCGAAACTGATAGCTTACGCCTGGGGCACGCTGCCCTAGAGTTCTCGTGCGGATAATCGGTGGGGGAAGAAGCAATGCGCTTTCACTATGCAGAGTCGATGACCAATCCCGCGTTTTATATTCCCTTGGCGCAGGCCGCCGAGGACGCCGGCTACTTCGGCTTCGTCATACCCGACAGCCTGATTTACCCCAAGGCCTCCGATACGGCCTATTCCTATACGGAAGATGGCGGTCGGGAATTTCTGGAAAACAAGCCGTTCATTGAAACCTTCACGCTGGCGATGGCCATGGGCGCGGCAACGAAGACGCTGCATTTCACGCCCAACGTTCTGAAGCTGCCGGTGCGCCCGCCGCTGTATTCCGCAAAGATTGCCGCATCGATCGCGGTGTTGACCAATAACCGCTTTACGCTCGGCGCCGGTCTCAGCGTCTGGCCGGAAGACTATGCCGTCATGGGCGTGCCCTGGGAGAAGCGCGGGGAGCGCTTCGACGAATGCATCGAGATCTTCCGCGGGCTGACCGCCGGGGGATATTTCGAGTTCCACGGCAAGCATTTCGACCTGCCGCCGGTCAAGATCAACCCGGTGCCCGACAAGCCGATCGACGTGCTCATCGGCGGTCACAGCGATGCGGCCCTGAAGCGGGCCGCCCGCAATGACGGCTGGATGTTCGCAGGCGGCGGTCACGAGGTGCTGGAGCCGCTCCTTAAAAAATATCAGGCCTTCCGGCAGGACCTTGCCCAGCCGGGCCGCAAGAACATCATCTTTGCAAGCGCCATTGGCGACTGCGACTATGATGCGATCGCCCGCTACCGGGACATGGGCGTGACGGACCTGGCTGTCGTGTTCCGCAATCTTTATGCGCGCGAGGAAGATACCCAGCCGCTGGAGACCAAGATCAGCGATCTGCGCCGCTTCGCCGATGACGTCATAAGCAAGTTTGCTTGAGCCAGGCCGTGCACGACCATGACCTGATCCGCGACCTGCTGACAGCGCCTTTGGAGCACCTGATGGCGCGTGCCCGTGACCTGCGCGATACAGGTCACGGCACGCTGGTCAGCTATTCGCGCAAGGTCTTCATTCCCTTGACGCACCTGTGCCGCGACGTGTGCAGCTATTGCACCTTCTCGCGACAGCCCAAGCGGGGCAGGCCGGCTTACCTGACGCCGGATGAGGTGCTGGAGATCGCCCGCGCCGGCCAGGTGGCGGGCTGCACCGAGGCGCTGTTCACCCTGGGCGATCGCCCGGAGGATCGCCATCGCGTCGCGCGCGAAGCCTTGGCCCAGATGGGCTATGCCAGCACGGTTGAGTATCTGGAGGCCATGTGCCGCCTGGTGATCCGCGAGACCGGCCTTCTGCCGCACGTTAACCCGGGCGTCCTCACGCGTGAGGAGATGCAGCGCCTGCGCTCCTGCAGCATCTCGCTCGGCCTCATGCTCGAGAGCACGTCCGAGCGGCTATGCCAGAAGGGCGGCGTGCACTACGGCTCGCCCGACAAGGCGCCGGCGGTGCGCCTTGTCATGCTCCGCGAGGCAGGGCGCCTCAGCATTCCCTTCACCAGCGGCCTGCTCATTGGTATCGGCGAGACGCGCCAGGAGCGGCTCGAGACCCTTATTGCCCTGCGCGATATCGGGCGCGAGTCCGGCCATCTTCAGGAAGTCATCGTCCAGAACTTCAGGGCCAAGGCCGGCACGCCCATGGCGGGCAAGCCCGAGCCTGACCTGGATGAGCTGCTCTGGACCATCGCCTGCGCCCGGATCATCTTGGGTCCGGGCATGAACATTCAGGCGCCCCCCAATCTTTCGGGCGATGATTTTGGCGTGCTTCTGGAGGCCGGGATCAACGATTGGGGCGGGGTCTCGCCCGTGACCCTTGATCACGTCAACCCCGAAGCTCCCTGGCCCGAGATCGCGCGCCTGGGCCGGGTGACCGCCGCCCACGGCAAGACTCTTGTCCAGCGCTTTGCAACCTACCCGTCCTACCTTGCGGATCTGGCGCGCTGGGTTGATGCGTCCCTTCACCGCCCCTTGCGTGAGGCGATGGATGCCAGCGGCCGCCCGCGGGACGACACCTGGCGCACCGGGGCCAGGCAGCTGCCGGCCCAGCTGATCCTGACCGGCTCGGCTGTCGACCCGAAGGTGACCGACGCCCTGCGCCGGACACGGGCAGGCGAGGTGCTGGATGAGGAGGCGGCAACGGCGCTCTTTGAGGCGCGCGGGGCCAGCTACTCGGCCATCCTCGAGGCGGCCGATGCGCTGCGCGCCGAGACCGTCGGCGAGACCGTGCGCTACGTCGTTAATCGGAACATCAACTATACCAACATCTGCCACCATGGCTGCGGCTTCTGTGCCTTCTCCAAGGGACGGCGGAGCGCCGAGCTGCGTGGCCCTGCCTACAGGCTCGACCTCGATGAAATTTCCCGCCGGGCCGAAGAGGCCTGGGCGCGCGGCGCTACGGAAGTCTGCATGCAAGGGGGCATCCACCCGAGCTATACCGGTCAATCCTACCTCGACATTCTGGCCGCGGCCAAGCGGGGGGCGCCCGGCATCCACGTTCACGCCTTCTCGCCGCTCGAGGTCACGCACGGCGCGGCATCGCTCGGTCTGCCTATTCCGGTCTATCTTGCGCGCCTGCGGGACGCGGGTCTTGGCTCCCTGCCGGGCACGGCCGCTGAAATCCTGGACGATGACATCAGGGCCATCCTGTGCGCGGACAAGCTGAACACCCAGCAATGGCTGGATGTCATCGAGGCGGCCCATGAGGTCGGCCTGCGCACGACCGCAACTATTATGTTCGGGCATGTCGAGCAGCCGCGGCACTGGGCCCGCCACCTGCTGCGCATCCGTGCCCTCCAGGTGCGCACCAATGGCTTTACCGAGTTCGTGCCCCTGCCGTTTGTTGCTGCCGAGGCGCCGATCTACCTGCGCGGTCAGGCCCGGCCCGGTCCGACCTGGCGTGAGGTCATGCTGATGCATGCCGTTGCGCGCCTCGTCCTGCACCCGGTCATTCCCCAGATCCAGGTCTCCTGGGTCAAGCTTGGCGAGGCGGGCGTTCGCGCAGCGCTTGGCGCCGGCGCCAGCGACCTGGGCGGCACCTTGATGAACGAGAGCATCTCGCGGGCGGCAGGCGCGTCCCATGGACAGGAGTGGACGCCCGAGACGATGGACCAGGTGATCCGCTCAGCCGGGCGCACGCCTCAACAGCGCACCACACTTTACGGCCAGCCGCTCGCCTCTCAGGTGGCATGTTCCTATGGAGCGGCCGGCCTTCAGCCCCTTCAACTCGGAGCGACCAAATGACGACTGCATCGCGACCCACCATTGCTGTTCTGGGCGGTGCCGGCCAGGAGGGGCGCGGCCTTGCGGCCCGCTGGGCACGGGCCGGTTATCCGATCATCATCGGTTCGCGCGATCCCGTCCGGGGCGAGAGCGCGGCAGCCGAGCTTGCGGCCCTGACCAAGGGCTCAGTCTCCGCCGCCAGCAATGCAGAGGCGGCAGAGCAGGGGCAGATCGTCGTCCTGACCGTTCCCTACCGCGCCCAGCAGGCTCTGGCACTCGAGGTTGCCCCCTATCTCTCCGGCAAGGTCGTCATCGATGTCACCGTCCCGCTCGTCCCGCCCAAGGTCGCGCGCGTGCAGCTGCCCGAAGGCGGCTCGGCGGTCGATGCGCTCCAGAAGGCGCTGGGCGATGATGTCCGGGTGGTTGCTGCGTTTCAGAATGTCTCGGCCCATCAGTTGCTCGAGTTGGACCATGAGGTCGACTGCGACGTGCTCGTGTTCGGGGACGATGATGCGGCACGTCAGACCGTCTGCGAGCTGGCCGAGGCCATCGGCCTTGTGGCCTATCACGCTGGCCCGCTGGCCAATGCGGCGGCGGCCGAGGCGCTGACCTCCGTCCTCATCTGGATGAACAAGCGCTACAAGTCGCCGCTGGGGGCAGGCATCCGCATCAGCGGCCTGCCCGCCCAGGGCGTATGATCAGGGCGGGCGGACCGGGCTGCAATCGATCGGGGGCGATAGTGCTGGCGTCGTGACCAGCGGCGCTTAAAGTGCAGGGACACGGTCGCAAAGAGTACAAGTCATGGAACAGCTCTCGATCCTTCCTGTCAGGGACTTCCCGCTGATCAAGCAGGGCGATGATCTTGCCCATGCAATTCGGGAGGCCTGCGACCGGACGGGCCTTCCCTTGCAAACGGGCGATGTCATTGTCCTGGCCCAGAAGATCGTCTCCAAGTCCGAAGGCCGCCTGGTGCGTCTGAGCGAAGTCACGCCGTCCCAGCGCGCCATCGAATTGGCGCAACAGTGCGCCAAGGACCCGCGGCTGGTCGAACTCGTCCTCTCAGAGGCGAGCGCTGTCATGCGTGTGCGGCCGGGCGTGCTCATCGTCCGTCATCGCCTCGGCCTGGTCCTCGCCAATGCGGGCATCGACCAATCCAACATCTCCCATGAAGACGGCGAGCAGGCCCTGCTCCTGCCGGTTGATCCGGACGCCAGTGCCGAGCGTATTCGCCAAAGCATTGCCCGGTTTTGTGGTGTTGATGTTGGTGTGCTGATCATCGACAGCCTGGGCCGAGCCTGGCGCATGGGAACGACGGGAACGGCGATCGGTGCCGCCGGTCTGCCAACGCTTCTTGACCTGCGTGGGCGGGACGACCTTTACGGACGCAAGCTCCAGACCAGCGAGCTCGGTTATGCCGACGAAGTGGCTGCAGCCGCGTCGCTGATGATGGGCCAGGCCAATGAGGGCACGCCCGTTGTCATCGTGCGGGGTTTGAAGACAGTGGCGCCAACAGGCCGGGCCACTGACCTGGTACGCCCTGCCGAGAAGGATCTTTTCCCATGATTGTAGCGCTTGCGGGTGGGGTCGGCGGCGCGCGCATGGCCGCAGGCCTTGCGGCGTGCCTGCCCGGTGGGGATCTGACGGTCGTCGTCAATACGGGCGATGATTTTGAGCATCTGGGATTGGCGATCTCGCCGGACATCGACAGCGTGCTCTACACTCTGGCCGGCCTTAATGACACTGTCCGGGGCTGGGGCCAGTCGGGCGAGACCTGGGCCTTCATGGAGGCTCTTGGCAAGCTCGGCGGGCCCGACTGGTTTTTACTCGGCGATCGGGACCTGGCGACCCATGTCCTGCGCACCGAGCGCCTGCGCCGTCAGACCCTGTCCGAGGTGACGGAAGGATTCGCGCGTCAGCTTTCGATCCCGCACACCGTCCTGCCGATGAGCGATGATCCGGTGCGCACCATCGTCTTGACAGATGAGGGAGAGCTGCCGTTCCAGGAGTATTTCGTCAGCAGGCAGGCCCGCCCGGTCTATAAGGGTCTGCGGCTCGAGGGCGTCGAGGCGGCGCGTGCGGCCCCGGGCGTCATCGAGGCCATCCGGAAGGCCAACGCGATTGTTGTCTGTCCCTCCAATCCCTGGCTGTCGATTGCTCCGATCCTGAGGGTGCCTGGCATCGAGGCGGAAGTGCAGGCGGCGCGCGAGCGCGGGTGCCCGGTTGTTGCCGTCTCGCCGTTCATCGGCGGGCAGGCGGTCAAGGGACCTGCCGCCAAGATCATGCACGAGCTCGGCCTTGAGCCGACGCCTGCGGCACTGGCAAGGCTCTACGACGACTTTGCAACGGCGCTCGTCATCGACAATCAGGATGCGCAGCAGGCGCTGCCCGCAATCCCGGTCCATGTAACCGACACGCTCATGCGTGATGCTGCCGGGCAGGCGCGGCTTGGCCGGGACGTGCTCGTTTTTGTCCGCGCCTTGAGGCCATGACCTGCACCCTTGTCCTGCCGGTCAAGCCGTTTGCCGAAGGCAAGAGCCGCTTGGCGCCGATGCTGGAGGCGGTGGAGCGCGCCTCCCTGGCCCGGAATTGCTTCTTGCATGTGCTGGCAACGGTCCGGGCCGGCGCGCCGGACGTGCGGCTCGAGGTCCATTCGCGCTGCCCTGAGGTCCTCCGGCTGGCAGGAAACGCCGGGGTCGCGGAAGATGGCCAAACACTGATCGACGTGCTGGAGGCCGCCAGAGGGCGGGCCATCAGGCGGGCCGATGCGCACTTCATGGTCCTGTTCGCGGACCTGCCCTTGATTACCGCATCTGACGTGCAGGATCTGGTGAGAGCGACCATCAGAAGCGGTTTTGTCCTCTGCCCCGATCGGGCAGGCAGCGGCACGAACGCGCTCGGGCTCTCCCTTGGGGTCAACCTGCCATTTCTTTTCGGGCAGGACAGCTTTGCGCGGTTTGGCAGGGCGGCCAGCGCGCTGGGCTACTCGCCCGAACGGCTGGTAACGGCTGGCCTTGCAACGGATCTGGATACGCCCGAGGACCTGGTTCTCATACGGCAGCATCAGGGTGCGATAGCTCTGACTCAGGGCGCACGGCCTTGCCTCGATCCGCCGGACAAGTGCGGGGTAAAGGCATAATATCACAGCGCCTCCAGTTGCGCGCAAAGCGGGACAGCCGGTGTTCCAACTCCCGTCTGGCTTGGCCGTTGGCGCCGTGACTTGTGTATTTGGCCCAAGGCGTCAGAATGCCGGTTTGCAAAGAAAAACGCATCGGATCGATGAAAACGGAAGATGGCAACGAGGCCACGCAGGCCATCCTCGAGAGTGCGACCCGCATTGCCTCGGCAGAAGGCCTGGCGGGCATCACCGTCCGCGGCGTTGCAAGCGCGGCAAAGGTCGCGCCGTCTGCTGTCATCTACTATTTCCAGACGGTCGGCGGCCTCTTGAGCGCCGTCCACCGTCATGTCGCCGGCATGCTGGAGACTTGGCGAGAGAGGACGCTTCAGGCGCTGGACGACCCAAGCACGCGGCTGCTGTCCGCAGAAGCCCTAAGCGTCGCTGCGCTGTCGAGCCTGATTGCCGAGCAGGGGCTGCAGGTCATTTTGCAGCAGGACCTGCACCGTGCGGCCATGCGGAAGACAGTAACTTTAGCAGATCCGCCGATGGCAGCCATCAGGGCGCGGGAGCGCTTCTGGCAGAGGCTGCTTGAATGCCATCGTCTTTCTCCAGAACAGGTGCGCGTCCGGGCCATGGTGGCAGAGGGGCTGCTGCCTTTTGTGCTGCTGGACCGGGTGCATCTGCGACAGACCGCGCTTATTGCCGCCGTTATGCGCCGGCTGGAGCTGCGGCTGTCGCGCCGCCCGGTCGATGCGGTGCGCGCCGATCCCGTTCTTGTAAGAGAAGCTCGGGCACCTGAGATGCCGCGGGGCAAACGGCTGCTGGTCGAGGCGGCCATCCGGGTGATCGGACAGGAGGGGCTCAGCCAGCTCACGCATCGGAAGGTTGCCGCCGAGGCGGGTCTGTCGTTGGCCTCGACAACCTATTTCTATGCCTCGAAGGATGCCCTGATCGACGATGCTTTTTTCCAGATGCAGCATGTCGCAGTGAACAGCGTGATCAGCGCGGACAGGCCCCGCAATCAGTTCCTCTCTTCCATCCTCCTGGACGAGGCGGGGGAAGAGCGCTGGGAAATGGCGGCGATGACCGAGCTCAACCGGGCCGCCATCCGGTCGGCCCGCCATGACGGCCTTGCCAGAACGCTGCGCCAGGTGCGCGGGGTCGATGGCATGCGCTGGCTTCGCGCCCATGGGCACGCCACTGCCGATCATCTCGACGGTATCTTATGGTCGGCGGCAACGACGGTGCTGGGAGAAGAAGCCCTCTGCCTGCCGCCCTCCGAGCGCCGCGCCTTCTTGGACCAGGAGACGGTCAGGATTCTGGAGGCCCTGTTTGGTGCCGAATGCGCGACTTGAGCGCATTAGAATCATGGATCTGAAAATTATAGTGTTACGCTCGAACCAGCAGGCCTTCACCGTCTTGGAAATGGACGGATAGTGAAGCAGCGCTTGGTCAGGGGCGGAGCGCTAGTTCCCTCCTCATACTGACTTCCCGGGCGCACGGTGCGATTAGCTCCTTAGCATCTTGTTTCTACAGCCCCCTCATGTTATGTATATCCCTATGGCATATCCCAGAACAGCCGGAGGCAGCGATGACGAGTTCAACGGTTTTCATCAGCAACCGGAGCCAGGCAGTGCGTCTGCCCAAGGCGGTCGCATTCCCAGAGGATGTGCATCAGGTTGATATTCTGAAGATTGGTCGAAGCCGTGTAATTGTGCCTCAGGGCAAACGGTGGGACGATCTCTTCCTACATGGCCCGCGTGTCAGTGATGATTTCATGGACGAGCGCGTACAACCTCCAATGGAAGAACGTGAGTCTTTCTAATGCTGACCTATATGCTTGATACCAACATCTGCATCTATGTTATGAAAACCTACCCGCCTTCTGTTCGGGAGAAGTTCAATGCGCTGGCGGATCAGCTCTGCATATCGAGCATCACACTTGGCGAGTTGCACTACGGCGCGGAGAAATCGGCCCGACGGATCGAGAACCTGACCGCCATAGAACATTTCGTGGCTCGGCTGGAGGTTCTGCCCTTCAGCGATAAGGCGGCGGTGCATTACGGACAGGTTCGGGCTGAACTGGAGCGCGCCGGGACACCCTGCGGCCCGCATGACATGCAGATCGGTGCTCATGCCCGCAGCGAGGGACTGATCGTGGTTACGAACAATATGAAGGAGTTCGTCCGAATGCCAGGCGTCCGCGTCGAGAACTGGATCTAGGCTTTTGGAGCGACCAGACAGGAAGCAGTGCTGCCTGCCGCCCTCCGGGCGCCGCGCCTTCCTGGACCAGGAGACGGTCAGGATCTTTGAGGTTTTATTTGGCGCTGAAGGGGCCGGCACCATGATCGCCATGGCATTGAACGTCAGAGAGTTAGAAGGTGAGGCGGCAATCAGCGAGATCTTTAGGGTCTTGTAACGCAACGGACAGCCAAGCAGCGCTCGCCAACAATGCGGAGCCCGCTCCCCTCTTAATTGCAGCGCAGCCGAAGGCGACGCGGAGCAGCATTCCATTAACCAGGGACAATTGTTTGCGGAGGCGTTTTCCCGCCTTCCGAGAGAACGGCTGAGCATGCGAACACGAGCGCGCTCGCCTGCTCAGATCGCTGGATGTTCAGGCTCGAGCGAGAGAAACCGTTGGCGAGTTGTTCCGACCGGCTCGTCTCCGCATCACCAATCTGAAGTATCGCCTCGCCGAGAGCTTTGGCGATCGGCTGGGGAAGAAGCCGGCGGTCCTTCCCGGTCGATGCGAGCTTATATGCAATCCGGCGGTTACTTGCGCCGGAAACGGGCCCTTCTCGACCAAATCCAGTATGACACTCGTGAAGTCCTTGCAGGCTGGCCTGAGTCCCCCACCATGGTGGTAGCCCCAAGGATCAGGCAGGCGCAGGCGAACCCTTCGGCCTGCGTGCCCCTGAGCGTGTCTCCCAGCGCGTGGCGATAGGTGATTGTGATCAAAGGCGGATGAACTGATCCTGCCAGCCATGCACACGTCCAACTCGTTGTCATATCAGTGTGTTATGTGAGATTCTCTTGGACGAGTTCGGCGATCCTGGGCGTTTGTCGGCGTTCCTGGCGCAGCGGTTCATCCAAGAACGAGGGCAGATTCACACAATGTGGATGATCTCACCTCGGCATGAGCATCGCAATTGAATTTTCAATTGTGATGTTATATAAATAATAGGACAACTGAACCATTCCATGGGACATCATTATGGCGCCCACAGCTCCATCCGGAACTCGCCGCCGCAGCCGCGCCAGCCACTTCGGTAGTAATGCCACGTCCACGGCATCTACGCGCAGCCGCCGTTCGGAGCCCGCACCGAGCGAGGATCTCGTTGAGGCCTTCGTCCTCCGGACCAGCCGTGCCCTCGCGCGAATTGCAAAGCGGATGCCGCGTGACCGTTTGCTGGCCGCCGTTGGAGCCTCGACCGACACAGACGTGCTGTTCAGCTCTCTGCGTGAAACCGCCGCGATTGGAGCAGAAATAGAGCCCGACAAGCCCGATGCTCTGACTGAAGCATTCCTGCGCGGATCTGAGATGAAGCGCGACATGTTGAAGGCGGAAGGCGGCGCTCTCTCCGCACAACAACTTGCGGAGCATTTGGGCATCACGCCGCAGGGTCTCGGCCGCAAGCGGGAGCGCAATCAAGTGTTCTGGCTCGACGTCGGAGATGGTTACGTCTACCCGGCCTTCCAGATCGGCAAAAACGGCCTGCTCTCGGGCATTCGGGAAGTGCTCGGCGCCTTCACGGTGGATGACCCTTGGATGCGCGTCAATTTCATGCTGACGGGCGACCAGCGGCTTGGCAATAAGCGGCCGATCGATGAACTGCGCAAGGGCAAGATTGATGACGTGGTGATGGCGGCGGCGGCTTATGGCGAACATGGCGCCGCCTAGTCCTGGCCCACTTCCGCCACCAGACTTCGCCAGTCGCGACCTCCCTGTTGAAGAGATTCCGAACGGTGCTCGCCTTATACGCATCCATCGGCGTGACCTCGACCCGCTCTTTTTCGGCTCGACAGGCAGCAATCGCTTCGATGATCCGACAACGTCATATGGGGTCTGCTATCTTGCGACGACGCTTGAGGGCGCCTTCGCGGAAACCTGCCTGCGCAGCGTTGGCGCACGCTTTGTCGCCATGTCTTTTCTGGAGGCCCGTTCTTTCTCTGAAGTGAAGGTCACCGCGCCCCTGCGCCTCGTTTCCCTTCACGGCCCCGGCTTGGCGCAGATCGGCGCGACAGGGGCCGTCACGAGTGGGCCTCATGCCGTTGCACAACGGTGGTCGCAAGCCATCCACGACCATCCCAGAGCGCCAGACGGCATTGCCTACCGCTCTAACCACGACAATGGGGAGATTTGCGTCGCGCTCTTTGAGCACGTCAGCGCTCACCTTGAGCCGGCGGTCCCCCCGCAGCCGATGACACAGGACCGCGACCGATTGGCTAAACTTCTTGCACGTTACAAGGTTGGTCTGGGATAGATCGATAATATCGACGGTGGAATCTTCCACGAGCAAAAACCTTATGCTGCCGCTCATCCCGAACAGCTCAGAGTTCTTCATCCACTGCCGCCGCCTAACTCATCGTCTTCTGGCCTTTATCGTCGCGCTCATGATGTGCCCATGGTCCACGCCAGCGCTGGCCGACCCATGTGAGGAGATTGTCTTCAGTTGCAGCACAGAAATTTGAGGGCTTGGTACGCTACGTGAGGGACAGTGAAAGCCTCTGCAGTGGTTAGTCGGCAACATCCAACAGTTGGATCGAAGTCCGCCTCGCTCAGCGGCTCCAGTAGAACACGGTTCAAGGCCTCCAGACACCGGCAGTTTACGGAGATGCTACCCGCCGAGATTGGTTACTCGGGTATGGCATGCAGATCGGCTCTCATGCGCGCAGCGAGGTGCTGATCGTGGTGACGAGCAACATGAAGGAGTTCGTCTAGATGCCGGGCATCCGCGTTGAGAACTGGATCTAGGCCTTCGCAGCGAGCGGACACGAAGTAGCGCTGGCCAAGAGGTCTGTGGCCATCCCATCCCTGTTGTTCAGGCTGCGAAAAATCAGTGCCGTGCTACGTGCCGCCCTCCGAGGGCCGCGCCTTCCTGGACCAGGAGGCGGTCAGGATCTTCGAGGTTTTGTTTGGCGCTGAAGGGGCGGCCGATTAGTCGCCAGCACGCCGCCGGACCGGCAGAATGATCAGGGCGGCGAGCAGCAGAATGACGAGAAAGACCAGAAACGCCGTATCGTAGGTGCCAGCCTGGTCATAGGCCTCGCCCACATAACGCAGCGCGGCAATATTCAGCGGGATCTGCAGCGGCACCATCAGTCCCATGATCGACCCGAACGAGGCGGTCCCGAAGCGGTTGGCG
>NZ_DATBUP010000220.1:0-2398 GCF_036515995.1 Pedomonas sp.
CGCTGGCGCTGGAGGTGGTGACGCTGGGGGAGGACGGTCTGACGGAGGCGGACGTGCTGGTGCATGACGAGACCAACCGCATGATCGCGCACTTGCTGGTGGAGATGGCGTTCCCCGAGTTTCCGGTGGCGCTCGGGGTGATCTACTGCGACCCGGCACCAACCTATGAGGCGGCCATTGCCGAGCAGACACAGGCACTTGCCGCCAGCCGGGGCGTTGCGGACTTCGATGCCCTGTTGCGGCGGGGGCAGACATGGACGGTAAGCTGAACAAATAGTTTACCAGAATATTCCGGAACGAGCGTTCGGCCGGGAAGGGCGGGCGCGTCCAAGCTCTTGAGGATCAGCCGGAAATTTCGTCGCTCCTGCGCCTCGTTTGGGCGCGGGAACGGTCTGGCCGGTGTGCGAAGGATTGCGCGCGCGCGCCTCGTATTGGCAGATAGAGCCCATGGCGGAACTGGACGACAAGGCTCAGGCGGATGCGCTGCTCATGGAGAGACTCCAGAGCGGCGAAAACACCGCCTTTCAGGAGCTCGTCCAGCGCTATTATGCCGTGGCTCTGCGGATCGCTGGCCGGATCCTGCCTGTGCAGGAAGAGGCGGAAGATGCCGTGCAGGAGGCGTTTCTGAAGGTCTGGCGGATGCCGGACCGGTACGACCCCGAGCGCGGCGCTTTCAAACCCTGGCTGGCGCGGGTGGTGGTAAACCAGTGTCTCGACCGGCGGCGGCTGTTGCGCCCCGTGGAATCGATCGAGGTGCTGGCCGAAGCAGCGGACGAAGGGCCGACGCCGGAAGAGGCGGCCCAGAGTTCGGACCGCAAGGCACGGGTGACGGCAGCAATGGACACGCTGCCGCCCCGGCAGAGAGCAGCACTGGCGCTGTTCTATGGTGAGGGTATGAGTATGTCCGAGGTGGCCGAAGCGATGAGCATCAACGTGAAGGCGGTGGAGTCCCTGCTCTCCCGCGGCCGGGCAGGCCTGCGCGGAGCCCTCGAATCTCTTGCCCGGGAGGCCGCGGAATGATCGAGCGTCAGCGTCTTTCAGAAATTCTGGACGCCTGCGGCGCGAACCCGGCCCGCTGGCCGGATGAGGAGCGCGAGGCGGCAAAAGCCCTGCTGGCGCGGGATACGGAACTGCAAGCGCAGGCCCGGCAGGAAGCGGTGCTGGATGACTGGCTGATCACGGCGTGGGACGCCCCAGCGCCCCGGCCGCAGGCCATGGAGACGCTGCTGGCGGCCAGCCGCGTGACGGCCCAGGCGGGCGTGCCCCGAGCAATTGCGGCGCAGGAGACGACAGGGCGGCGGGAGCGCTGGCTGGCCAACGGCTGGGCCGTGGGCCTTGCAGCCAGCATCATGGCGCTGCTGATGGCGGTGAGCGATCCCGCCCCGCAGGCGCAGGTGGAAGTGACGGACTCGTCGGTGGCGTCCCTCGCCTTCTCGACGGATCTTTCGGAAGGGTGGTTGTAATGCGTGTGAAGGTTCTGGCGCTGGCGGCTGGCCTGACGCTTGCGGGCGCAGCGGGTCTGGCAGGGGCGCAAACAACGCCGCCTTCGCCGCCGCCGGCCAATGCTCCGGCCCAGCCGGCGCCGCCGCGCTTCCATGAGATTGTAAGCCGAATGTCTTCGCAGGGGCAGTCAATCATGGCCGAAGCCGTGAGCAAGAGCGCCCGCGAGAAAAAGAAGCTGGCCGCCCTGAAGGAGACGCGCGAGCAGATCCTGACGCTGATCGCCGCGCCGCAGCTGGACTCCGAGGCGCTGGCCAAGGCGTTTGAGCGGGAGCGTATTCTCTCCCAGAAACTGCAGGCGACCCGTCAGGAGGCGCTGCTGAAGGCCTCCACGCGGCTGAGCGCGGAGGATCGCAAGTTCTTCGCGGAAGGGCTGCGCTCCACCCGCCTGCATATCCCGGGCGAGACCATTCGGCAGATCCAGAAGAAGGCCGAAGAGAACCGCAAGAAGTGCCCGCACGATACGGAAACGGCAGCCGCCAAGGCGGCCCGGTAGCACTGGGCCCGCTTACCGCACCAGATTGCGCGTGGCGCGGGCGACCATCGGCAGATAAAGCCGGTAGGGCAGGATGCGCAGCAGCTTCAGGAGAACGGTGAAGCGGCGCGGGAAGGTGATCTCGAACTGGCCGCGCTGCATGCCGGCGACGATGCGTCGGGCGGCATTTTCCACCTGCATCAGGCAGGGCATGGGAAAATCGTTCTTGTCGGTGAGCGGGGTTTTCACGAAGCCGGGGTGGATCACCTGAACGGTGACGCCATCGCGCCGGCACTCGAACCACAGCGCCTCGGCAATGTGGGTGAGCGCGGCCTTTGATGCACCATAGGCCAGCGCACGCGGCAGGCCTCGGAACCCGGCGACCGACGAAATAATGGCGACCCGGCCCGAACGGCGGGAGCG
>NZ_DATBUP010000221.1:0-28677 GCF_036515995.1 Pedomonas sp.
GTGTCCAGGACCAGGGAGAGGGGCACAAGAGCCAATGCCTGAACGCCGGTGACGACGCCCATTAACAGGTTCCAGTCATGGGCCGATACATGCCGCAGCCGGGCGAGCCAGCGGCTGTTCCCGACGATGAAAACCGTCCAGGCGATCAAGGCACCGATCGCGCAGAGGAGCCCAATGGCCCTCTGGAGAAAGGGTCCGTCGGCGGGTACCGCCAGCGCCTGCCAGCCGATGCAGAAGGCCCCGCCAGCCGACAGAAGCAATGAGGGCAGCAGGCGCTGCAGCGGGACGGCGCCACGATCCCGGCTGCCGATGATGGTCACCGCCACCGGCATGAAACCAATCACGAGCGAGGTCATCGCAATGCCGCCCTTATGGATGGCGTTTGAAAGCAGGACATAATAGAGCGTATTGCAGGCGAAGCTGAGCCACACCAAGGCCAGCCACTCGCGCCGGCCGAGCCTGGGGACAAGCAGGCGCCAGCGCGGTGCAATCAGAGCCGCTGCGATCAGACCATAGGCAAGATAGCGGCCAGCGGCCAGTTGCAGGGGACTGAAATCACGGGCCAGCTCGGGCGCCAGAAAGACCAGACCCCACAGGGCGCCTGCGGCCATGCCGCACAGGATTCCGATGAACGTGTCTCTGCTGTTTGCCATGCCTACCTCCGCCAACGCGGGTGCTATGGCATGACACGGCACAGTTGTTCTTGATCAAGGCTCGCGTTTCTTAGACCCGGAGTCCTGTACCTGCCGCCGGTATGCCGCCGGCGTCAGGCCTGTTGCTTTCCGCATGGCCCGGGTGAGCGCGCTCTGGTCGGCATAGCCGCTGCGATAGGCCAGCTCGGCGATTGAGAGATCGGTCGTGCCAAGCCATTCACGGACGCGGTTCAGACGCAGCTGCGCCAGCCAGGCACGCGGCGTCGTATTGAATTCCTCCCGAAAGAGCGCGTGCAATCGGCTGACGCTAAGACCGGCCCTCTCCGCCATGGCCATCGCGGTCCACGGTGCACCGGGAGCCGCCTCGATCATGCTCAGAAGGGCCGACAGCCGCGAGCGAGGACGGGGCGGGGCACCATCAAGAGCATCGAGCAGAAGAGGTGCCCAGCGCTCGACCGTCTCTGCCGGCACGGCGGCGTCGGCGGCCATCAGGGCCATGTAATCCACCAGCTTGGTGGCGGCCGGTGACAGCGGGAGATAGGGTCGCCTGACCAGGCGGTCCTGCAACGACGGGGTGACATTTGCCGGGTCGAAGTCGAGGATGAACGAGCGATTTTCCCGATCGCTTATCTGGTCGTGGCGCGTCCGGGCTTCAACGAATGCAGCTTGGCCACGTCCAACCAGGCCGCCGCGTCCGGCAATGTCCATTTCAAGCGAGCCTACAAGCGGCAGTACAAGCTGCGCAAAGTCATGCCGATCAATGTTGCTTTGCGAACCGTAACTGCGGATGGCCAGAGAATATGGAAATGACGCAGACATGCCCTCTGGCATACCAGCTTTGCAGCCCGTTTGCATCCGTCATGTCAGTCCGGAAAATTCATGTCCCGCGGCATAGCTGTAAAAACGGGAGCCGAAACTGGAACTTGGCTCGATGAGAAGCGGGCCTTGCGTCTGAATAAACAGCCGGCTGCGCAGACGCGCTGCGCGCCAGCGTTTGCCCTTTGACTCATGACAGTCCCGTAGGTGCGACGGCACTCGGCGATTATTCTGCTACCTCCCACGGGCGGCAGCTCTCATGCTGATGTATCCATGCAATAGGCCGCACTCGCGTCCGATGGCACCGCGGCCTCACCTCGGACGGGATCGGGGTTTTGCCGCCTCGACCTCCCTGTAGCGCATAACGGAGTGTGGAAAATGATGGTCCCCTGGGTTGAATATCTGCGCCGGGGTCGCGGCGTGACATCACGCATCGGCTTGGGATAGAGTGCCGCAATGTCCAGTCCGACGAGCACCCTTGCAGAGTCCATCGCCGACATTGCCGCCCTCAACGGCCTTGTCATCGATCCGTCCTCGGTTTCGCTCAACGAAATGGGCCTCGACTTTCGCGTCGGCTTCGCCACCGCCGTAGATGGACGGCGCTGGGTGCTTCGCATGCCGCGGCGTCCTGATGTCATGACACGCGCCCAATCAGAAGCCGCTGTATTGGCGATGCTGCGCTGCCACTTGCCGATCACCGTCCCTGACTGGCAGATCTTCAGCGAGGATCTGATTGCCTATCCGATCCTGCCGGGCCTGCCGGGCCTGACTTATGACCCCACAACCTACGAGGTCACCTGGCACTTCGATAAAGACTCTCCCCTCTTTGTCGAGACTCTCGGCGCCGCCATCGCCGCACTCCACGCCATCCCGCGCGCGGCTGCGATCAATGCCGGCATGGCGCCGAACACCGTCGCTGATGTACGCCAGAAGCTGCGCACCGATCTTGATCGTGTAAAAGACAGGTTTGAAGTTCCTGCCCACAAGTGGGATGGCTGGCAGGCGTGGCTCGCCGATGACAGCTATTGGCCCCATGAGACAGCCGTGGTTCACGGTGATCTTTATGTCGGTCACGTCATGGTCGAGGCCAATGGCCGCGTCACCGGCATGATCGACTGGACCGAGGCGCGCCTTGGCGATCCGGCCATTGATCTCATCGGCCATATCAAGGGCTTCGGCCTGGAGAGCCTGCCGGCCCTTATTGAAGCCTATCGCGCCGCCGGTGGCCGTGTCTGGCCGCGCTTGACCGAGCACTGTCTCAAGCTCCACTCCGCCGCCGCCATCGCCTATGCCCTCTTTGCCCTGATACCCGGCGCTGAGGATCACCATGATGCTGCACAGGCACAGCTCCTGGCACCTTGATCACGCGGCCATCACTGGCCTCCAGGTTTGCGCCGACATGCACACCGGCTTGGCTATGGCCCTGGTCTGATCGACGAAGCCGCGCCCGATCATGAATTGGTCGGAGCTGAAGCGACACTTTTCAGAACGCCTGATCGTGAAGGTCATTCCGTGCTCAGGCATCCCATTCGAGTGGCAGGCTCTTCAGCATCATGGTGGCGCCCGCCGCGTTCTCGATGACGGCTCCCGGGGCAACACGCAGGTTCGGCATGCGCGGGAGCAACTCCTCGATCATGATCGTCAGCTGGGTTCGGGCAAGGTATGCCCCAATGCACAAGTGCGGCCCTGAGCCGAAGCCTAAGTGCTTGACCCGGCGTCCCTTCCCGCGTCCGAAGTCAACCCGCAAGGGATCCGGGAAGGCGCGGGCATCAAGGCCCGCGATCGGCGTTGCCGCGCAGACCGGATCGCCCTTCTTGAACGCGACGCCGTGGTATTCGAAGTCCTTGGCCGCTGCACGGCCGATGAAGGAAATGCCGAAGCGGCGCAGCATCTCCTCAAGCGCATAGGGCAGCACGTCCGGGTGGTCGAGGAGGTGCTGGCGGTGCTCCGGGCTCTCAGCCAGGAAGCGCATGATATGGGTCATCTGGGACGTGACCGTATCAAGGCCGCCCGAGAACAGCATCATGGTGATCGAATGCATCTCGGCAAAGCTCAAAGGCCGCCCCTCGAGGCGCGCCGCCACCAGGGCCTGGAACATGGAGCCCTTGTTCTGCTCAGGGTCGGCGAGCTGCTCGGTCAGCCACTCCTGCACGAATTCGTTGGCCCCGATAAAGCCAGCTGCCGTCTCCTCGGCCGACCGGCCGCGGAAGATCAGGCGGATCCATTCAAGGCACCTGTCCCTGAGCGCCAGGTCTGCCCCCATCATGCTGAGGAAGATGTCGATCGGCAGCTTGTAGGCAAAATCATGGACGAACTCGCACCGGCCCGGCTCGAACGCCTCGAACAGCTGCAGACAGAAGGTGCGCGTGTCCGGCTCGAGCGTTGAGAGCGCCCGCGGCGAGAACAGCTTGTTGGCCAGGATCTTGCGGTACCCGGTGTGCTCGGGCGGATCGAAATTGTTGGGAATGAGCGGCGTTGCGTTCTCCAGCTTCGGGATCGCAAGAGACGTGGCGGTGAAGAGATCATGGCGGCTGAAGACGTCGTCGATCAGCTCGGCTCGTGTGACGACCCAGTAGCCGCCCAGGTCGGGAGAGAAGAAAATGTCGGGCCGATCGTTGAGACTGGCGATATAGCCCCAGGGGTCACGGCGGATCGCCTCGTCATTCCGAAAATCGAAGCGAAGCACGCGCTCCGGCGGAACATGCGCAGGAATGTCGGCTGTTTCCATGGTAAAGCACTCCCCCGATCCATGCCGCCCCTTGGGCGATTGTTATGGCTTAGAAGTGCAGCAGCACAGTCCCCCGGGCAAGAAGGGCGACCGCATCCGAATGGCCATCCTTATGTGACATGGCCATAAAAGCGCACGATACAGATTGACCTTTGCGACCGGCTTCCCAGAATAGCAGCATGGCCGACCCACCGAGAATTCTGGCGCAGATGTCCTTGCCCATAGGCGAGGCGCAGATCGCTGAATGGCACTGGCCCTCGCCGATGGAGGCCACCACCTGCGAGGATCGGCATATGATAGAGATGTCGTTGCCGCCGCTCGCCACCGACGGCACGGGCTGCTTTCCAGAGATTGCCCCTCGCCGCTTCAGCCATATCGGCAACGTCTTTCTGCGGCCGGCCGGGCTTCAGTTGTATTCACGAAGCGACGGCGGCCATATTCGGATTGTGCGCCTTGCTGTTTCCCGCGACTGCTATGAAGCCACGAGCGGTCACAGCATTGCTGCTGATCCAGACATACTCAGGATGTGCCTTGATCTGCGCGACGACCGGCCGCGCGGCCTGCTGAAGCAGATCCATGGGGAACTGGCAGCGCCCGGCTTTGCCAGCGCGGCTTTGCTGGAAGCCTATGGAACCGCGCTCATCATCGAGACCGCCCGAAGCATAGCGGAGCGTCAGGAGCGACATGCGAACCTGGGCCGTCTGGCCGGATGGCAGTATCGCAGGGTCTGCGAACGCATAGAGGCAGAAGGTCCGGCGCCGAGCCTTGCGGAACTGGCGTCACTGTGCGGCGTCAGCATACGACATTTCAATCGTCTCTATCGCGCCCTGACCGGCGAGAATGTGACAGCCCACATTGCGCGCACTCAGGTCAGTCGGGCGATGGTGCTGCTCACGGATGAAGCCCTGCCCCTAAAGGAAGTGGCGGCGCGTCTCGGCTTTACCCATCCGGGCAGTTTTTCAGCAGCCTTCCGGCGCGCGACCGGCATCAGCCCGAGCCGCTACCGCCAGCAGGCAAAATGGCGCTTGTGACGCGGCAGGAGCGTGCGGTTCTCGGCGCAGATTAAAGCTTACTGGTAGGGTGAACCGTTGTTCAAACGGTCAGCCGCCCGGACCGAGACCAGAAAAATTTTCGTCTGTAGGGCGCGGGCCCTGGGCGTTGCTTGGTCATCA
Source organism: Pedomonas sp. (assembly GCF_036515995.1). Lineage (NCBI taxonomy): Bacteria > Pseudomonadati > Pseudomonadota > Alphaproteobacteria > Sphingomonadales > Pedomonadaceae > Pedomonas > Pedomonas sp. The sequence goes on from NZ_DATBUP010000221.1 coordinate 5,370, forward strand.
TCAAGACATTAATTCTTATAAGCAAAAATTCATATCTCGTTTCCCTGATCCGGCAAGAAACGGCGCGTGGCCCAGCCTGGGCCGGGACCCAACTTCGAACTGTCACGGTTTACACGACTAAATCTATAGAGTATTATTTATTAACAATACCGTAGCCGCACAAGGATTGCATCTGATATGCCCAGCATGAGCAAGCACATAGCAGTTATCGGCGGCGGCATAAGCGGCGTCCTTCAATCCCTGGCCCTGCTCCGCCACCCCGGGATCCGGGTCACTCTGGTCGAACGGGACGCAAAGCTGGCCAGGGGATTGGCTTATAGCACACCACACCAGAGCCATCTCTTGAATGTACGCGCCTGCAACATGAGCGCCTATGCGGATGCCCCCGGCCATTTCGCCGAGTGGCTGCAGGCAAGACATCTGGGCAGACCCGACGACTACGTCGCGCGTACGATCTATGGGGATTATCTTGAAGACCAGCTGCGCACCGCTCTTGCGGCATCGGACGGCCGATTGCACGTCGTACGGGGCACCGCACTCGATCTACAGCGGGCCGGAGATCGAGTGCGCATTGCAATCGACGGACAAGATCCGCTCTTTGCAGACAGTGCTGTTCTGGCTCTGGGGCATTTGAGACCCCATGCCCTTGGTGCAACATCGCCCGAGGCCCTGGGCGGAGCCTACATCAACGACCCCTGGGCAGGCGAAGTCTCCCAGATCCGCAGCAACGACGGTACAGTTCTGCTGGCGGGCACCGGAATGACCATGATCGATATTGCGCTGCAGCTTCTCGACCAAGGTTTCGGCGGCAAGATCATCGCCGTGTCTCGCCGCGGGCTGCTGCCCCTTTCCCACACCGATGAGGCCCATCCTATACCGCTGCGGGAAGCCTCTGCTGTCACGCCGCGATTATCGGCCCTCGTGGCCGAGACGCGGGCGGTGGCAAAACAGATTGACTGGCGCACTGCAATCGACCAGCTTCGGCCCCACCTGCAGTCCCTCTGGCAGGCCGCAAGCACGGACGAGAAGTCCCGTTTCCTGCGCCACCTGCGGCCGTGGTGGGACATTCACCGCCACCGGCTGTCACCGTCCGCCAGCCGCCGTATCGAGGCCTTGGTGGCGGAGGGCCGCCTGACCGTCATTGCCGCAAAATTGCTCGCCTTTGAGCGCGCCGGCGACGGCATTCGCACCCACTGGCGCGCCCGCGGCACGGATATCGTGCATGCGCAGACCGTCAGCAGGGTCATCAACTGCACCGGCCCGGGATGTGATGTTGGAAAAAGCCGCAATCCCTTACTGCAGAACCTGCTTGCAGCAGGCACGGTCCGCCCGGGATTTGCCCGGATGGGGCTTGATGTGACCGCCCGCTTCCAGGTCATCGACAGCCACGGCAGGCCCCTGCGCAACCTTTATGCCCTGGGCCCCATGACGCGCGGCGCCTTCTGGGAAATCACGGCCGTGCCGGAGATCCGCACCCAAACGGTGCAGCTGGCCGAGATCCTGGCTGCGCCCGGCAAGGGCGCTCGGACACCTGCCCGCGCACCTGATCTCACTCCGACCCGTCGCTGTCGGGGCGCGCAAGCGCATGCCAGGCTTTTGCTCTCTGCTGGGCATTGACGCGGATGTCGCCCCAGAAAAGGGCAATGTCGCTCATGTGCAGGTTACCACCCGGCAGGCGATCGGAGATCTCAAAGCCTGGGGTCACCTCTACCCGCAATATGCCTCCATCGCAGCGCGCCGCGACCTTTCCATGCGCCAGCGGCGGCAGCGGCCCCTCAACGGGCGGGCCCGGCAGAATGCCCTTGCCACTGCCAAATCCCATGGCTGGTCGCGCCGCGTCAAAACTCATCGGATTGACACAGACCAGATGACTGGCCTCGGCGGGCCCGACGTAGCGTTTGAGGGAGCGCGTCACGTATTGCGCCGTATCTGCATTCGCATCGAAACTGTTCCAGCTGACCATGCACCTGGTCTGGGTTGGCGTCGCGCACACCGGCAACCCCTCGCTCAGCATGCCGACCGGAATACCGATGCCCGGCAGGTAGGCTGCAATCATGCGGTCGAACAGCGCCGAGCCGACGATCCTCTCCTGGACCAAGCGCAGGCCATGCAACGCCCCCTGGCTATGGCCGGCGATGATGAACGGGCGCCCGGCGTTCTCGTGCTCGAGATAATATTCGAACGCACGCAAGACGTCCGCATAGGCGAGCTCGTACGCCTTGGCCCCATCGCCGTCAGAGTCCAGAAATGCGCGGGAGGACGCCTGCCGGTACCGAGGCGAGAAGGCGCGACAGCAGGCCGAGAACGCCGATACCTGGCGCTGCACAACGCTGACATCCGTCCAGCGGTTGGTTTTCTCATCCCGAACGTCCTGATTCCAGGCGCGGGACCGAAAGGTGGTCGGGTGGATATAGAAAACATCGGCCGCTTGCCCGACCACCGCACCTGGCCGATCGCCATAGGCTGCCCAGCTGCCAGCAAGATGATAGTCCGGCGCGGCCGGCGGCGGCGCCTCGTCGAACATGACTTCCGGTGGGCGCGGACTGCTTGCCATCAGCATCAGACCGGCCATGAGCATACCGATCTGACGGCCTAGAATCCTGACCATATAAACCCCGCTGTCTCCCCTCTATCGGCGGCACTGCTTATGGGGTTCAATTGCGCGGGACTTCAATCGGGCATCACGGGCCCTATCCGCAGGCTGAACGGTAATGCGAAAAATAATCCCGCAATTGCCGGCCTCGCTGTCTATGGCGCCTGACATTCAGGAACTCTCGCCAAGGAATTAAGGATCAAACAACTCAGCGACCCTGCCTGTAGGAGAGTTGCCGGGCCGGTTCTCTGGCAATGCTACCTGCCAATTCTGCAAGCTTTGCTCTGCATCCTGTCCTCACAGTGTCATAGCGCACACCATCTGCCTTCCCCTCGCTCTTAAATCCTATAACTTTACAAAAATGGAACGGGCTTGATGCAGGGTATTTGCAATATGGGGGCGGCATAACATGGCACCGGAGAGGCAGGCCTTGGACAGTCATTCTGAGTATGAGGCACTGCTCGATGCGCTCTCGACCAGCATCGCCGAGGTGCCAACCTGGCAGGGGTTTTTGTGCGCTGCGCGCGATGCCCTGGGAGCGGATCACGCCGCGATCGTCTATGGTCTGTGGGCCGAGCGCAAAGAAGCGGATCCGGTCTTTTTCGTCGACGCCCCTGGCTCGCAGGAAGCTGCCGAGGCCTTCTATCAGGCGTATATGGCATCAGGCCGGACCGGCACCGGGGAGGCCTGCTGCCAGACAACACCAGCAGCGCCCGACTCCGAGACCATGATCAACGGCCTGACGCTTCAGTTCGAAGAAAACGGGCGGACCATTCATGTCCTGTTCTGGCGAAGGGCCGGGGGCGAGAGGTTCAGCGAGGCCTCCCGCCATTTGCTGACGCGCCTCATGACGCCGCTGAAGCGCGGGATTAGGGTCTTCGAGCGGATTGTCAACCTGGAGCGACGCCAGATCGTCCTGAACGCAGCGATCGAGACGGCCGACATTGGTGTGATCCTCGCCACGGCCGATGGCGAGCCGCTGCTGACCAATTCGATTGCAGACACCCTGCTTGATCAGAAGGACGGCTTGCAACTCGTCCACGGGCGTTTGCGTGCCGTCAATCAGACGGATACTGCAAGCCTGCTGACGCACATCCGCTGCATGGCTGCAGAGCAGCAGGCCGAGCATGACTGGCGAATCTATACGCCCTTGGCGCTTGCGCGCGAGACCAATCCCCTGCCCCTGACCGTGATCGTCAGGCCTGGTCCGGCGTTTCGCCCGCTCAAAAAACCACTTTTGCGCACCGCCATGCTCGTACTGCGCGATCCAGGCCGGCGGCCGATCATTCCCAGCGCCACGCTGGCGCGGCTGTTCGGCCTGACGCCGGCCGAATCCCTGCTCGCAAGCGAGCTGGCACGCGGTGCGAGCCTTGACGAGGCAGCTACCAACCTGAACATCAGCCGGAATACGGCCCGGACCCAGCTGCAGTCCGTCTTCATGAAGACGGGTGTGAACCGCCAAGGCGAGCTCGTCAGAATGCTCCTGACCTCAGCCGCTGCGCTATCCCGATAAGGCCCGCCCAGCCGGGCGGGCAGGCCCCCGCCTCGTTCTTTGCGCCGCGAGCCTGGTCCTCAGTCGGGCAGACCATAGGCGACCACATGGTCGCTGATCGGGGTCTGCATGAACTGATGGCCACCCGATGCGATAACGACGAACTGCTTGCCGGTCTTTGCCGAGACATAGGTCATAGGCGTCGCCTGACCGCCAGCAGGCAGGCGCCCCTTCCACAGTTCCTTGCCGGTCTCGACATCAAAGGCTCTCAGGTAATCGTCGAGGGTCGCCGCGATGAAGACAACGCCGCCTGCTGTCACGACACTGCCACCCTGGTTGAAGACCCCCGGGACGGCAACGCCCAGCGGCGCATGGTCCCGGGTCGTGCCGAGCGGTCGCTGCCAAAGGAGTGTGCGCGACTTCAGATCAACCGCAGAGAGCAGCCCCCAAGGCGGCGCGTTGCAGGGAACGCCCAGCGGCGAGACGAAGGGGCGCTCGGTCCTCACCGCATAGGGCGTCCCTAGCATCGGGGAAATGGCGGCTCTGCCATCCAGCACGATGTCCTCACCCTGAGGCGCGTCGGCGCGCGGCACCAGAGTGACGATGAGAGGCATGTAGGAGGAGTTCACGAGCATGACGGAGCGGCGCTCGTCAACCGAGACACTGCCCCAGTTCATGATGCCGTTGTTGCCCGGGAAGACCAGCGTCGGCTGGGTCGAGGGTGGGGTAAACTTGCCCTCGTACCGCAGGCGGCGGAACTGGATGCGGCACCAGAGCTGGTCAAGCGCCGAGATCCCCCACATGTCCGTCTCGACGAACGACCGCGGCGTAAAGCTCAGCGCATCGGACGAGGCGGGCTGGGTGGCAGAATAGTGCTCGCCTGCCATTGTGCCTGCCGGTACCGGGATTTCGCGCACCGGCACCAAAGGTTCTCCCGTCCGCCGGTCCAAAAGGAAGATTTCGCCATGCTTGGTCGGCTGGAGAAGTGCAGGTACCGTCTGGCCGCCCATCGGCAAGTCGACGAGGACCGGCTGGGAGGCCACATCATAATCCCACAGGTCCCGGTGCACGGTCTGGAACGACCAGCGCAGCTGCCCGCTCCCGCCGTCAAGGGCGACAACCGATGCGGAATGGCGCTCCAGGTCCGCATTTCTCAGCCCGCCAAAATGGTCCGGCGCCGCGTTGCCCGTCGGGATGTAGACCAGCCCCAGCTGCTCATCGGCGCTGAACAGGCTCCAGGCGTTCGGCGAGCCGCGGCTGAACTCTGCGACAGCCCTTTGTGCAGCATCAAGCGGAGCGCCCGGATCCCAGGCCCAGCGCTGCTCGCCCGTGACGGCATCAAAAGCGCGCACGACGCCCGAGGCGGCATCGGTCGTCATGTTATCGAGCACAAACCCGCCAACGACCGCATTGCCGGCAATGATCGTCGGCGGTGAGGTGACATAGTAGTGACCGGGCTTGACGGGGCCGAGGCCCTCCAGAAGCGAGATCTCGCCGCCCTGGCCGAAAGACGGGCAACGCTCACCGGTTCTGGCATCAAGCGCCAGCAGCCGGGCATCGACCGTTGCCACCAGAATGCGCCGGACACACTGGGAAGCGCCGGCATCCGGATTTTCATAGTAGGTAACGCCACGACAGATCAGCATTGGCACATGCCCGGCATCAACCTGAGGATCGTGGCGCCAGAGCTCCTGGCCGGTGTCCGCATCCAGAGCAATCACGATGTTACGTGGGGTGCAGAGATACAGGACATCGCCCACCTTGATCGGGGTTGCCTCGAACATCTGCGCCGACCGGCTTTTCGACCCCGGCGGGGGTAGATCCCCGGTGCGGTAGGTCCAGACGGGCTTCAGCTCATGTACGTTCGCCGGCGTGATCTGCGCAACGGGGGCATAACGCGTGCCGGCTGCATTGCGGCCGACCACCGGCCATTGCGTGCCGTCCCCCGCCTCCTGGCTGGCAAGTGCTGCAATCTTTCCGCCTCCGGCCGGCTCGGGATCGGCAAGGCCACTCACGACCATGACAAGTGCAGGGACGATCGCACCTGTCCAGCGCAGCGTGCCATGAAACCTCGGTGCATCGCTGCGGCTTCCAGCCACCTGGCGCCACATCCAGGGCATGGCGAGCCACGCGGCCAGCACGGCGGCCCAACCCAGATACGGGAGGAGCAACCAGAACCGCAGCCCGACGCTGGACAAGCCCCACAGCGCGAGCATCAGCACCATTATGAAGAACAACGACGCGCCCCAGACATTGCGGCGCAGGAGCAGGACACTGGCGGCAACCGCGGCCAGACCAAGAGGCGCATAAAGCACTGATCCGCCAAGGGCGGCGAGCCAGACCCCGCCAAGCGTGAGCCATAGACCCGAGAGCAGAAGACATGCGCCCAGCAACCACAGTTGTATTCGCCCCAGAGTCATGATCGCCATCGCCCCCCCTTTTTTGCCGGATCACGTGACGCGTGAAACAGCCTTTAGGTGACTCTACCGCCGAAGAGTTGCTGGTCTTCATGCATATGCATCATGTCCGCGTTCAAGCCGGGCCATACCCTCGCCAGGACGAAACGTCAGGCCAACAAAAACAGGCTGCAAGATCAGCCGGCTGGCCCTTTGGGGAGGAAAAAGTAGTGTTGAAGCACAGCTTAATTCTGTCGACAGCAACGATCGGCCTCTGCTCTTCACTGGCACATGCCGCCGCGCACCAGGCGGTCACAGGTGCGAGTGCACAGCCGGAGACGCACCACGCAAGCCGCGCCAGTGATTTTCAGGATATTGTCGTCACTGCGCGCCGGCGCGAGGAGTCTTTGCAAAGCGTGCCGGTGGCAATCAGCGCCGTAACGCCTGAAGCGCTGGAGCAGAAAGGAATTCGCTCGGTCGAGGACCTGCGCGTTGCCGTGCCGGGTCTCAACATTTCCGGTCAACGCCGCGGTGAGGCCAGCTTCTACATTCGAGGCCAGGGCCCTGGCATCTTCAATACCGGTCAGCGGAATTTTACCAGCGTTGCAATCTATTTTGCAGAAGTGCCTGCCGACATCGCCGGCTCCGGCACCTTTTACGACCTGGCCAACGTCCAGGTTCTCAAAGGGCCGCAGGGCACCCTGTTCGGGCGCAACACTACCGGCGGCGCCGTCCTGTTCGAGCCCAAGCGCCCGACTTTTGACGCCGAGGGAACCGTAAAGGTGACGATCGGCAACTATGATTATCGGGATGTTGAGGCCATGCTCAATATTCCCCTTGTTCAGGACATCCTCTCGATCCGCCTGGCCGGCACGGCCTCGGCCCGTGACGGCTACACCACGAGCATCATAACCGGGCAGGTTCTGGATGAGCGCAACTACCACGCTTACCGTGCGTCCGTCCTGTTCACCCCCTTCGACGACTTCGAGAACCTGACGATTGTCGATCGTGCCGAGCGGGATCAAAGCGGCACGTCTGCCATCCTGCGCTCGGTCAATCCCGAGCACCCCCTGGCTGCGGCATTCCTGCCCTATCTGCGCCAGCAGCAGGCCTTGGGTGTCCGCAAAACCATGATCCCGACAGCCGTTTATGACCGCGGCTACTCCTTCGGCGTTACCAACAAGACCGTCTGGAATGTGAGCGACACCCTGACGCTCAAGAACATCGTCTCGTTCCGCAAGAACCGCACGGACCGGGCAAGCGATTATGACGGCACTCCCGTACAGACCTTCCTGATTGAAAACGCGCCGCCCGGCCGGGATTGGCAGTATGGCCAGGAACAGGTCACTGAAGAATTTCAGATCCAGGGCAAGGCCCCTGCACTCAATCTGAGCTATATTCTGGGTTTCTACCACGAAGTCTCGAAACCCGGTTTCCCGCAGGAGATCCGCCAGAGCCTTTTTGGCACCATGACCGTGCGCCATCTCGACAGTCATGATCGCAGCGATGCGGTCTTCGCGCACGCAGAACTGGAGCTGTCCGATCAATGGCAATTGAGCGGCGGCTTCCGTCATACCTGGGACAAGCGCCGGGCCAGCATCAGCGTTTTCAATGCTGCAGGCCAGTGCACCCAGCAAGTTCCGCCGGGCGTCGGCCCCATCATGTGCCCCTTCTCGGCCAAAGGCAATTTCAAGGCGCCGACCTATGACGCCACCCTGCAGTATAGCTTCAGCGACCGGGCGTTGACCTACATCTCCTACCGCCACGGCTACAAGAGCGGCGGCGTCAACCTGCCAGCGCCGACCCCTGAGTTCACGTCCTTCGACCCGGAATATGTGGATGAGTTCGAAATCGGCCTCAAGGCTGACTGGGACATCGGCATGCCGCTGCGCACCAACCTCTCGGTCTTCCTCGACAAATACAAGGATATCCAGATCTCATCGCCGGTGGTCATCCCCAATGTTGCCATCGTCTCGGTTGTCCAGAATGCGGCAAAGGCCACGAACAAGGGCATTGAGTTTGAAGGCACGCTGCAGCCAACAGATACCCTCTCGATCGGCGGCTTCTTCTCCTATCTTGATGCCAGCAGCGATGTGACGGTACCGGGCACTGGCGCCGTCAAAGGCCGGCAGACCGCCTTCCAGCCGAAGTGGAAATTTGGCCTGAACGCCCGGCTCGATGTGCCCCTGGCGGACGACGTCGGCGACCTTGCCGTTAGCGCGGATTACAGCTGGCAGAGCCGGACCAATACCAATGAAGTCAACCCTGCCGTTGTGACCACCTATCCGAGCTATGGCCTGCTCAATGGGCGGATCGAGTTCAATAATATTGCCGAGACGGGCCTGGACGTGGCCATCTTCGGCACCAACCTGACCAACAAAAAATATATTCTGGGCGGGTTCCCAATGGCGACCCCGATGGGCTTCGAGACGGCCCTTTATGGCGAGCCTCGCATGTATGGAATTTCCGGTAAATTCCACTTCTGACCCTGGAAGTGGCACGAACGCTGCCTCCCTTGCTGACCGAGGTAAGGGCTGCAGGAATGCCGGGTATGGCCAGTCGGCCGTACCCGGCATTTTTTTGCATAATCCGTTCGTCTCTCAAGCGGTCCGCTAAAGCCCGGACCGAGGTGAACCTGGACCTTTATAAAACGGGCCCGTGCCTGTTCGGCCATGCATCCTGAATAAACAAAAGCCAGCCCTTGGCGTTCAGGCCAAGGGCTGGCTTTTAAAAATACGAGAGACCAGATCTACAGTTGCTTGTGGCCTGGCCTTCCGATTGTAAGAGCGGCCATCAGTGCCACCAGGCCAAGCCCGATGTAGATCAAGAACGCCTCCTGATAGCTGCCGGTGCGGTCATAGCTGTTGCCAATGAGAAAAATCGCGCCAAGCAGGAGCGGCATTTGCACCGGCACCATCAGGCCCATGACCGTCCCGAACGAGGCGACCCCAAAGCGGCTGGAGATGAGCGACGTCCAGACCGGCGAGGTGCCGCCAATCGCGGCCCCTGCGGCAAAGCACCCGCTGATCAGAACCGGATAGGACGGAGCCCAGAGCAGCAGCGCCAGAAACACTTCCGCCAAGAGGGCCACCAGCGCTAGAAGCAGGCGCTTGTCGACCAGATCCGCAAGATAGCCGATCACGAGCTTGCCTGCGATCGACGACGCCGAGACCGCCGTGACCAAAGCTGCGGCCTGCGCCGCTGAAAAGCCGCGATCCGTACCGTAGGCGACCAGAGAGCTCAAAAGCCCCTGGCTTATGGCCAGCATCAGACCAACGGCCAAGACCAGGAGCCAGAAGTCGCGCGTGCGCAGCAACGTCGCGGTTGTCCATGTGGCCGACGGAATGGCCGTGGCTGCACTGACGCTGGCATCAGGCCGGGCGCGCTCCCGCACGGCCACCACTGCCAGCAGGGCAACGACACCGGCAACGACGAGCCCGGTGGCCTCGACCGCCCGGCGCCACCCCCACTCCTCGATCAGGTACGCCATGGCCGGCACCATGACCATTCCCCCAACCGACATGGATATGGCCGCGATTCCCAGTGCGCGGCCACGGTTCTCGTCGAACCAGCGCGCCACCAGCGTCGAGCCGGGCAGCGGCCCCAGCATAGCGCTGCCAAAGGCAAGGGGCAGGAACAGCGCCGCCGCCAAGACCCAGAGCGCTTTGGCCTGGGCGGCGATGAGCGCGCCTGCCCCAAACAGGAGCGCGCCGGCCAGCATGATCCAGCGTGCCGGGAAGCGATCAAGCGCCCGTTCGATAAATGGTGAGGCGACCGCCATGCCCACAACCAGGAGCATGATGCCCAGGTTGACGGTGCTGCGGGCCACACCGAACTCGGAGGTTATTGGTTTGACGAACAGGCCGAAGCCAAAACTGGTGCTCCCGATCGCCAGCATCTGCGCCAGGAACACTACGCCAAGGATGATCCATTTATAGGAACGCCCGGCAATCTTGACCGGCCCGCTCACAGGGTCAGGAGTTCCATGTCGGACAGGTCGACCTCGATCAGGCACGGCCCGTCAATCGCTGCCGCACGCCCAAGTGCGTCGCGGAAGCCCTCCGGGGTCGCGACACGCTCCGCCGGCATGCCCATGGCCCGACCGATGCCGACAAAGTCCGGGGTGTGCAGGTCAACGGCGTGCGGCGCAACGCCCACACTTTTCTGGAGCATCTTGAGGACACCATAGCCCTGGTTGTTGAAGACCAGCAGGGTCAGGGGCGCATTGACTTCAACTGCAGTCGCCATCTCGCCCAGATTGAGCATGACGCCGCCATCGCCATGGATCGCAACCGTGCGGCGGCCCGTCCCGACGGCCGCACCGATGGCAAGGGGCAGGGCCGGACCGATCGCAAGGCTGGTGATGTAGGTGAAGCCGCGAAAGGTGCGCACCGGCAGGCGGTACGTGCCCCAGGTGTTGGCGACCATCGTTGCATCGCAGACAATGATCCGCTCCTCAGGCAGCGCCTCATCAAGAACCTCGCAGAGACGCACATGCTTGTCCCCGATGCGCCGGGCCGAATCCTCGAGCATTTCCCGACCAACCTCTCGCGCCAGGTGCAGGAATGCCGGCTCGGGCGAACCTGCCGGCAGGGCGGCGCGCAGCGCGTCCATGGCCTTTGCAGCGTCCCCGACAATCCCGGCGGCAGCCGGGTAGTTGCGGCCGATCATGGACGGATCGATATCAACCTGCACCAGGTTCCTGCCAAGCGGCAGGGACCAGAAGCCGGATGGCACCGCCTGGAAGCGTGTCCCGATCGCCAGGACAAGATCAGCCTCCTCCAGCAGTCTCCTGAAGGCCGGGTAATGGGTTGCACTGCCGACCACGAGCTCGTGATCTGTCGGAAGCGCGCTGCGGCCGTTGGGCGTTGTGACGACCGGGGCCCCCAGATGCTCGGCGAATGCGCGGACGGCCTCTTCCGAGCCGCTGCGCACGCAGCCGCCGCCCAGCCAGAGAAGGGGACGACGGGCAGCGCCGATCAGCGCCGCGGCCTTGTTGACCGCCTCGGCGCTCGGGACGACGGGGGCAACGGGACGCGGCGCCGGAAAACTGGCCGGTGCCGGCTCACCGAGCAGATCCGTTGGAATCTCGACGGCGCCCGGCTGCGGCCGCCCGCTCAGGATGTCGCGGCCGAGCCTTATAATCGTATCGTAGAGGTCATCGGCATTGAGGACCCGCTCGGTTCGACGGGTGACGCTCTGGAGCATGGCAAACTGACCCTCGGCGTCATGGATGAAGCCCTTGTCCCGGCCGAGATGCACCCGATCGACCTGGGTCGTGACCAGCAACACCGGCGAGGAGGCAAAGCCCGCCTCATACAGACCGTTGACCGCGTTGGCCGTGCCCGGTCCCGTACTGGCGATGGCAACGCCAAGACGACCGGTCGCCCGAGCATAGCCATCGGCCGCGTGGACGGCGCCTGCCTCATGCCGGGCACCGATGACACGAATCTTCTCCGAGCGCGACAGCGCCTCATAAAGCCTGAGGTTCTGCTGGCTTGGCACACCGAAAACACATTGGACGCCAAGCGCCTCAAGTGCTGCAACAACAGCCTCGCCGCCATTTACGGCCTCGGTCATCGTCTGTCTCCCCCTCTGTCATTTCTGAATATCGCGTCCCGGGCTGCAGCCGCCATGGCTGCGGAATTTCGGTCAAAATGCGCCTCGGTCCGGCCTCGTCTCCTTCCGATGATGCGGCGGGAGCGGCCGGCTCACATCACGCAAACGGATGACGGCGCCAGCGGCCAGTGCTGCCTGACCGCATATTTTTTGGTTGTCGCGGCGTTGTTCATGCATCTGCATGATGTGCCTTGCCGCTGCGGATGATCTCATCGGTCCAATCGGCAATCGAGATGAGAAAGTGATGCCATGACATTCGACCTTCGCCCTCTCAGCGCTGGATTTGGCAAAGAGGTGGTCGGCCTCGATATCGAGAGCGGCATCGATCCGCAAACCGCTGCGGCCCTGAAGGCGGCCTGGCTGGAACACGGCGTTCTGGTGTTCCGCGGCCAGGGAACGTCCCCGGAGGTGCAGCTCAAGCTGAGCCGTTGCTTCGGTGAACTCGAGCCTCACCCGATCGAGAAGTTCCGCCTGCCGGAATGCCCGGACCTGATCCTGCTGTCGAACGAGAACGGCCCCATGGGGCCGGTCTATGAGTTCGATGGCATCCCCATTACCCAGCGCATCCCCTGGCACACGGATCTGGCCTTTGCGACGACGCCCAACGCCGGCGCGCTCCTGCGGATGGTGCGCAAGGTCCAGGACGGCGGCCAGACGGGCTGGCTCGATACGGCTGCTGCCTATGACGCGCTGGATGAGACCACCAAGGCAGAGATCGCCGATCTGGAAGCCGTCTATCTGTTCCGGCCCGGCCTCGAGGAGATGCGCTTCAATAATCCCGGCGGCAAGCGTCTCAGCCCCCGCAAGGAGGGCTATCCCGACTTCCCGCCAATCGCCAATCCCTTGGTGTGGACTCACCCCGAGACTGGGCGCAAGATCCTCAACATCAGCACGCTGAACATCGACTATGTTATCGGGCAGCGCAACGAGAAGGGCGACGCCCTGATCCGCCGTTTGATCGAGCACGCCCTCGACCCCCGCTTTCAGTACATCCACGAGTGGGAGAACAATGATATGGTGCTGTGGGACAACCGGCGCACCATGCACGCGGCAATGGGCCATCCGGTCGATCAGATCCGCATCGTTCATCGCACGACGATCAAGGGCCATGTCGCCATGGGCCGCGTCTACACGCAGGAGGTGCCGGCATGAGCCAGTTCGACACAGTTATTCGCGGCGGCACGATCGTTGACGGCACCGGCGGCGAGCCGTTCGTGGCCGATGTTGCGATCAAGGATGGCCGGATCGCCGACATCGGCCAGGGTCTGGCCGCCGGCCGCTCGGAAATCGATGCGCAAGGCCGGCTGGTCACGCCCGGTTTTGTCGACATCCACACCCATTATGACGGGCAGGTCACCTGGGACAACCGGCTGGCGCCCTCCTCCTACCATGGCGTCACAACAGCGGTGATCGGCAATTGCGGCGTCGGCTTTGCTCCCTGCCGGCGCGACGAAGCCTCCCGCGAGGGACTGGTGCGCCTTATGGAAGGTGTTGAAGACATTCCTCACCCGGTGCTTACCGCCGGTCTGCCGTGGACCTGGCAGACATTTCCGGAATACCTGGATTACCTGGCCTCGCGATCCTTCGACATCGATGTGGTCTCCTATGTCCCTCACGCCCCCTTGCGGGTCTATGTCATGGGCGAGAGGGGCGCCAACCGCGAGCCTGCAACCGAGGCCGATATCGGCGAGATGTGCCGCCTTCTTGGCGAGGCCCTTGATCTGGGAGCGGCGGGCATCGCCACGTCCCGCAGCCTCTTCCACCGCTCCAGCGACGGCCGGGCGACCCCGACCTATGACGTGGCCCAGGCCGAGCTGCTGGCATTCGCGCGCGTGCTCCGGGAGAAGGGCAAAGGCGTCTTCCAGATCGTCGAAGACCTGCACCTGCCCACGGCCAGTCTGGCGCCGCTACGCGAACTCGCAGAAACCGCGGGACGCCCCCTCACCTTCCCGATCGGGACGGGCAACACCGGGCCGTTCCGGTACCCGAGCCTGCTTGAGGAGCTCTCCGCTGCCAATGAGGCGGGCGTTGTCATGAAAGGTCAGCTGATGCCGCGCGGCATCGGGATGATCCTCGGGTTCGAGCTCACCCTCAATCCGTTCTACACGACGGCGACCTACCAGAGGCTGGCCAGCCTGCCCCTTGCGGCGCGGCTGCGGGAGCTGCGCAAGCCCGAGGTGCGGGACGCGATCCTGGCCGAGCCGATGGACCCGGATCCGGCGCTTGTCCTGGGGCGCGTCGTGCGCGACTTCGAGCATATGTTCCTGCTTGGGGACACGCCAGATTACGAGCAACCTCCCGAGCTCAGCATTGCCGCCCGCGCCAGGGCCGCCGGCATGACGCCGGAGGCATTCGCCTACGAACTCCTCATTGAAGGCGAGAGCGGCGGGAAGCTTTACCTTGCAATGGCCAACTTTGCCGAGGGCAAGCTCGATGCCGTCGGCCAGATCCTCTCGCATCCCGATGTGGTTCTGGGGCTCGGCGACGGCGGCGCCCACGTCGGCACCATCTGCGATGCCAGCTATTCGACCTTTGCGCTGACGCACTGGGCGCGGGACCGCAAGCGCGACCGCAAGTCGATCCCGGATGTGGTCCATCGCCTGACTCAGGCGACCGCGCGCATCCTCGGCCTCAAGGACCGCGGCGTACTGGCGCCGGGCCTGCGGGCCGACATCAACGTGATCGACCTTGATCGGCTGAGCCTTTTGCGACCGGAGGTGCACTACGACATGCCCGCAGGCGGCCGCCGGTTGCTTCAGAAGGCGAGCGGCTATGATGTAACCATGGTCGGCGGCCAGATCGTCTACGAGGACGGCGCGCCGACGGGCCAGCTGCCCGGCAAACTCGTGCGCGTGAACTGAACGGATCCAGCCGGACGCTCAGAGCGTCCGGCGCCGTCGGCAGGAGGGCAGCCATCCGTCAGCGCCGAACGTCCGACGCTGTAGACCAGTCTGTGCAGCTCTTGCCATCAACGGAACCTCTCGAAGCGCCTCCGGAGCAATGACAGCACTGCCGGGCAAGCGACATCCTGCGAACTCACGGCCTTATTCTGCTTGCAACAAGGCCCCCTGCATTGCACCTGAGGCCGGGCTGCAGCGCCATTGGTCGGCGGGCTATACCCGTCTGGATCCGACGCCCATGGGCTTATTCGGGGCTCCGGCCCACTTTAGGCCACGTGAGGGCCTGCAGGAAGTTTTTGGCCAAATCCCACTTAACCTCCGTTTTTTGGCCTATATCAGGGATCCTCTTGCATACTTGGCCATTTTACCCCTCGACAAAGACAAAATGCCCAAGCTAGATAGGCGTGGCCAATCGTGGGGGTGATTCATGTCTGAGCGCACGTTGCAAGATGCTGTCCGTATGCACGGCAAGCTGGCGGATGCAAACCGCGCCGTACAGGAAACGGCCCTTGCTCCCACGCTGACCAAGGAGCTCAAGATCAGGTTCGGCATGAAGGAGGCCGCGGTCCTGGTTGGCCGGTCCGACGAGAGCATCCGGACCGCCGAGAAGGACGGCCGCCTTCCCGCCCCCGAGATCGGCGCCAATGGCCGGCGGCTTGGCTATACTGTGGCCGACCTGCAGCGCATGCGCCAGCATTTCGGCACCCTGCCCTGGCGGACCGAGACCGATGAGCCGGTCATCATGGCAGTTTACAACTTCAAGGGTGGGGTCGGCAAAAGCACGCTGACGCTGCACCTGGCCCATTACCTTGCCCTGAAGGGCTATCGCGTCCTCATCATGGACGCGGACGCGCAGGGGTCCCAGTCGGCCCTCAACGGCCTCAAGTACGGCATCGATTTCGAGAGCGATCGCACCCTCTCGCCGTTCCTCGACCGCGAGAACCCCGAGCCCTCGCTCCATTACGCCATCTGCAACACAGCCTGGCCCAACGTCGACATTATCCCGGCGTGCGTCGAACTCTTCAACACAGAGTACGATCTCATCATGTCCGGCCTGACGGGCGTTGCCGACTCCATCCGCCGGCTGCGGCATGCCGTCAACGAGGTTGCCCAGGCCTATGACGTCGTCCTGATCGATTCCCCGCCTGCACTCAACCAGGTCGGCTTGGCGGTGCTTCAGACAGCCAACGCTCTGCTGGTGCCAATGCCGCCCAACTGGGTCGATGCCAAGTCGTCTGAAGACTACATGGGCATGATCGCTGGCATCGTGACGCAGCTGGAAAATTCCCGCCGCGACGCCGGCGCGGATTTCGATATCGACTACAAGTTCATCAAGTACATCACGACCCGGTATAACAATCGGGACACTCTGCAGAGCGGCTTTCGCGAGTTCTATTACAAGCAGATGCCGCTTGATTTCATCGAAGAGCCCTTCCTCGAGAGCGCCGCCATCAGCGGCGCCCTCCAGATCGGGCACTCCATCTATGAACTGGCCGAAGCCGTTGTCCACCGCGACACCCTGAAGCGATGCCGGGCCAACCTTGAGTCATTGTTCGGAGAGATCGAGACCCTGATCCGGCGGTCCTGGCCCAGCACCGCTGAGGCGCTTGGAGAGGTGGCATGAAGCGCAAGAACCTGTTCGCTGATGCCGGTCAGCGCCTGCAGCATGCAGGCGGTACCGATGCACCGGCTCCCAGCGCCGCACCTGTCGGGGCACCCGTCATTTCCGCCTATGCCAACAGGCTCGACAAGATCGACCAGCTTGCCGAAAGCCAGGTCACCGTTGTCCGTCAGCTGGCCATCGACCCGGCCATCTGCCGTCCGTGGGCTGGCAACGGACGCATGGTGTCAGCGCTGAGTGAGGACACCTGCCGGGACCTCATTGATGCCATGCTCGCCGAAGGCGGACAGAAGGTGCCCGCGATCGTGCGGCCCGTCGAAGGCGACGACAAATACCGCTATGAGGTCATTGCTGGCATCCGTCGCCATTTCGCAGTGTCCTGGCTGCGCTCTCACAGCTATCCGGAATTCAAGTTTCTGGTCGAGGTCCAGCGACTGGACGATGAGGCCGCCTTTCGGCTCGCCGACCAGGAGAACCGCGGCCGCAATGATCTGAGCGACGTCGAGAAGGCCCGCAATTATGCGGCGGCCATCGATCTCTACTATGGCGGGAGCCAGCAGCGCCTTGCGGACCGGCTCCGCCTGTCCAAGGGCTGGCTGTCCAAGCTCCTCAAGCTCGCCGAATTGCCCGATACGGTCCTGAAGGCCTACCCCACCCTGTCGGCGATCAGTGTCAATACCGGCTATGAGCTGAGCCTGCTTCTGAGCGACCCGAAGAAGAAGGACGGGCTCCTTGCGGAAGCCGAGGCGATCGCTGCCCAGCAACAGTCCAGCCGCGAAGCCGGGCAGTCGCTGCTCGATGCTGTCACGGTTACGCGGCGCCTTAAGAAGAGCACGGAGGAACGTCGCGGCCGGACGGCCAAGGCGCGTGTTCCCGTCTACGCCTCGAGCGGCAAGCCGCTGCTGGCGATTGTTCAGGACACTGCCCAGTTCCTCACCCTGAAGGTCTTTGCCGACAGCGGTGCCTCGGAGGAGGAGGTGGTCGAGAAACTGAGGGAGCAGCTTGCGCTGGCCCGAATGAACAGCAAACGTAAAAATGTGAAAAACTAGAGGAAATTCAATAAGTTAAGCCGAAGTTTCCAACAGGAAACTTTTGACAGGCCAAGAGGTTGGGCCCACCATGACAGATGATCCGTCCCCTTACCCGGACCAAGAGGATCTATTCCTGACCCAGCTCAGCGACATGCTGCTGCGGGATCAGCGGGACATGATGGAGCGCCCCTTCTTCAGCCTCGCAAAGAAGAAGAGAATCAAGCCGATCGACTACAAGAGCCCGGACGGAACGGTTTGGGTGCATGTGTCCGCCAATCCGCTCTATGGCATGGCCACGATCTATGATGCCGATATCCTGATCTATCTGGGCAGCTACCTAATGGAGCTCAAGCGGCGCGGCGTGAACGATATTCCGCAGACGCTGAATATCAAGCCCTATGATCTGCTCAAGACAATTCGCCGGGGTGTTGCAGGGCGCGACTATCAGTTGCTGATGCAGGCATTTGATCGGCTCCAGAGCACCACTGTCAAAACAAACATCCGGGCAAGCACCCGCCGGGAGGCGACCTTCTCCTGGCTAGACAGTTTCGAGCAGATCACCTGTACGCGCACGCAGCGCCCCCTCGGACTTCAGGTCACCGTCGCCAAATGGTTCTATGATGGCGTGCTGGCGGATGGCGCCGCGCTTGCGATCGACCCCGAGTATTTCGAGATTACGGGCGGCCGGGAACGCTGGCTTTACCGGACAGCCCGCAAGCATGCAGGCCGACAACCGAACGGGTTTGCAATCTCATTGCCGACGCTCTTCGACAAGAGCGGAGCGGAAGGTCTCTACCGCAAGTTCAAGTTCGAGATCCTGAAGATTGCCAAGGCCAACAGCCTGCCTTCATTTCATCTGGAGATCGAGGCCTCCCAGTCCCGCCAGAATGACGAGCCGATCCTGCGCATGATCCACCGCGACTTCGTCGCCAGGTCTGGTCCTTCGAGCACGCCTGCGCGTTCGACGAAGAAGAGTGCGCCCCTCCCCTCCCCGTCGGGCTCAGCGAGAACGGCGATCTCCGAGGCGACATTGGCGTCGCTGCGCGAAGATTGCCCGGGCCTTGATCTGGCCAACCTTCAGAGCCAGTTCGATGTCTGGCTCGCAGCCGAGCCGACCCGCAAGCCAAGAAACTACCAGACCGCTTTTGCCGGCTGGGTACGCCTGTACTACGAGAAGAACAAGTATACGCTCGGACTGGCCTAAGTCTGTCTCGGCCCCCCCGGCTCTTGCCCGTCCATCCGGGCTCTGCCTTGTCGACGTTACTTTGAGAACGGCAAGGTTCTCACGCTTCCCCTGCTCTCAGCCAACCAAACCTCGCCCATGCCATGCATTTGGCTGACAGAGACGGCGTTCTCAAAATAACGTGCCTTGCGCATCAGCCAGTCTCAGGTCAGACATCAAAGGCCATTCGGCAGTTGCCAACAGGGGCTCCACTTCCATCAGCGCGCCTGATCCCCTTTTCGCGCAGCGACAGCTCCCCCTGCCCTTTCAAGGCCTGCAGATCATAGCTTGTCTCTACAGCGCTTCTGAGCCCGGCTGGGCAAGCGAGCCGCAGTGCTATTCTCAGATGTGATAGACGGACTGGCTAAAGGCATGATCAGCCATCGTGAATGCCTGAAAACTGTGGCAGATCGCCGGTTTGGCGGCGTTAAAGCTCCTCTCCGCCGGCCGGCTCTGCTGCGCTTACCGCACCCTGTCCCCCGGGCAAACATGGCCAGCAGCTGCTATACAGGCAGCGGCCCTGCCTTGGCGGAGATGCCAGCAAATGGCTTGTTTGCCTCCGGAACAGCGGTGAGCGGTACAAGACCTGCCATATTTGCCGCGTTCTTAATCTCACGTGCTCGTAGTGTAGGGTTTGACCACCACTGATGTGCTGACACGGTACTTAAAGAACGCAGGTCTGCGGCAGGTGCCCATCGAGGCGGTGACAAGAGCTCGGCCGAGCGACAGAAACTCGCTTAAAAAAATACCAATTCCCGCTGAGTTTTCAGGGGCTTACCTCGCCAGTTTCCAGCAGGAAACTTCAGGCTCAAACGGAAGGCCAGCCAGCTTGAGGCAAAAGGCAACCAAGATTGGGAATTCGGGCATACCATCGCCCCGGCCAGCGTTCCTGGAATACCGTGTTAGTCGTGCAGCCCCTGCAGCAAGCCGAATCTGCTGAAACACGGTATTTCAGGAATGCAAAAGGAGGGGTCGGTAGCCAATAATGCCCCCCTTACGGCAGGATCTGGTGCTCCAGGCCGGTCTCAGCGAGACGTTATCCACACAAGCGACGGTACAATGGGAACGCCAACGGTATAACAGGAACGCCTGAACGGGACTTCAGGAACGCAGCGACGGGACTTTAGGAACGATTCAACGTTACTCCAGGAACGCCACATTCCTGCGACTCCTAGGTCTTGGGCCCGTTTCGCTGGATCGCTTGCTGTCTAACTTCTTAAAATAAGATTCTAAATCTCTAACTGCGGCCGTTGGCCGTCCGGATGTTTATCACTTAATGGCATTGGAAATTTGGCTGCAACTGGTCGTGTGCAGAACCGGGCATCGGCGGCCGATGGGAACAGCCATGCCAGTGATAAACCCCAGCGCCCGTTGAGATCACAGAGCACACGTGATTGGATCGCGGAAGCAGCATTGCCGGGCTGGTCACCTCGAGCGTTTGCTTGCCTGTCTTTCCTGCGGCAACTGCATCCCTCCTGAACGTCAGCCGTCGCACGGGAGGCACAGGCGCTCCAGCGGAGCGTATCCGCTCGGCTGCAAATGCCCCACAAACAAAGGCAGGGGAGAACTGCCAGAGGTCACCCTTCGCCGGGCTGGGCCAGTCACCGGACAGCCATTCCATCGCCGAGGACCAGCCAAGGACAGCTAACTGACGGGGACGGGGAGCGCTCTTGGCCGGTCGCTCTCCTTCGCTCCGGCGGACCCTCATGCAAGAAGAATACTGTTCGGTCTCTGAAGCGACTGGATCGGACCAGCGACATCCTGTTCAGATAGCAAAAGCACATCGACGGGCATGTCCTGCTTGTCCTGAACCCGATCTGTCCTTGAGCTGCGCCCAGCCTTGGGCCAGAGCCGCGGCGGCACGATCCCCATATGGCGGGTCGCTTGAACGATCGCAGGTGTGATCGAGATCAGCCGGTTTCTGCCCTATGACCACTGCTCCACCGGCGCACAGCTCGCATAGACCAACAGGGGCCCGTCATGCCGAAGGCAGCCGCAGGCGCCGGTCTGATCTGGCCTCTCTGTCGTCTCCCAGGCGAGGCAAGCCCGGATCCTCGCAAGAAGTGGCCTCTTCAATTGCCTGCAGGTGCCGAATGCTACGAGGAGTTCTGGGCCGATCGCCAGTCTTGCGCCTGAAGATGACGATCGGGGCCACGCTCTGGAGTACGGCGCTGCGACAGGCCAACAAGGCTAAAAGGCGCAGCGAAGCGTCTATAGCTGGAACGCTGGATGATGTTGCCGCGTATGCCTGCCAGGTCTTTGTTTAAGGCCCCTTGGCTTGTGCTCGAGCTTCCCGCCCATGAAGGGCACGGGCTGTACGCCTGAGGCATCGCGGACAAACATGACCCGTAAGAACCGCGTAGAGGCATCAGGGAGCGTTTGCAGCCCTCCTTGAGGCAACGCTGGGGCAGAGGGCAGGGGAGTGCCCTGGGCTAGGCTTCCTTGAGCCAACCGGGCCGCCTGCCATTGGCACCTATGCTGTCCGCGCTGCCCGGCATGTCAAAAGAGCCGCGCCATCCTTACCGGCGAGCCCGCCGAGCGTGCTGCTGCAACTGACGAGCATCGTGCGGGTAAATCGGAAGATCTGGGAGTTTATCAGCTCCGACTGTGTGCGCCCCCCGAGCGGCATCTGGAAGCCCCCCCTCTAACAGAGGTGTATTCTGGCCACCCTTGGCGCAGAAAAATAGGTCTGTCGGCTTGAGGCGAACCCGCCGGAAGCCCGCAGCCGGTCAAACAAGGCCAAGCTTAGCGTTCGTAACGCTTGCAGCATCCAAGAGAGGGTTCACCCAAGAGGCGTGTATAGCAGAAGGAAGGGATGAGGGATCTTGAGAGATTTGCTTGAGTTTGGATTTCGCGCAAATCTGGTGGGCGCTGCCGGAGCAGCGTAATCAAGCTTTAAAAGGAGGAAGGCAGCGGGGGCGCTCGCGCAGGTGCAAAGCGGTCCGTGCACCGCTATCCATATAGGGCTCCGACAGGTCATATGCAATTCCAGTCATCGTCTGCTGGACTACAAGCGCTTCAGCGAAAGTCCGATTAATGTCAGCAGCGTCTTTGCAGGCAGAATGCGCCACCGCAGGCTCAAAGCGCCCGTTGAGGCGGGCCGGGTCTGCTGGCTTTTGCCTTGCACGCTTCAATTCAACGGTTAGGCAGTGGCCCAATGGATCGGGTCCGAGGAGCTGCTTCAAGAATGACTGCCGGCAGTGTCCCCAACGGCGTTGGAATAGGCACGCAGTTCAGGGATCAGGTCCGCCTTGCGATTGTGATGGCGTCCTTGAGGACCGGTAGGATGTCGGGGTGACTGCAGTGCGCAACGTTGAAGCGCATGAAGGCGCCTGCGGACTGCGCCGCACTGAACACGTTGCCCGGTGCAAGCACGACACCGTGCTGACGCGCTGCGCGTGCGACATTGGCAGAATCACAGCCATCCGGCAGGCGGCACCAGAGGTAGAAGCCGCCCCGCGGCATCAGCCAAGGTTCAATGCCGATCCGCGCCAGTTTTTCTGAAGCCTCGCGACGCGCTCGCGCCAGACGCCGCCGTACATCTTCCATATGCTTGCGATAGCCTCCGCTGGTCAGAACAGTGGCGATCAGGTCCGCAGCGATCGGCGTTGGACCGCCAAAGCTGGTGGCGATCTGAAGATCAACGAGGTCCACGATCCAGTCGGAGCGGGCGGCGATGTAGCCGCATCGCACCGAGGCGGAGAGCGTCTTGGAGAAGCTGCCGATCCGGATGACCCGCTTGAGCCCGTCAAGAGCCGCAAGCCGAACCGATGGCTCGGGCTCGAAGTCGGCAAAGATGTCATCCTCCACAATTGTCAGATCATGTGCGGCGGCGATATTGAGAAGGCGGTGGGCTGTCTGGGCCGATAGCGTCGCGCCCGTCGGGTTGTGCAGCGCCGAATTCGTGATGTAGAGGCGAGGCCGCTCGGTAGCGACGGTCACCTCAAAGGGTACGATGTCCGGTCCCGATGGCGTGTAGGGGATGCTGACGACCTTCACTTGATGAGCGCGCAGCAAGGCCCGAAAGTTGAAATAACAGGGATCATCCACCAAGACCGTATCGCCCGGGCGCAGCAGGAAGCGGCAAATCAGGTCAATTGCCTGCGTACCTGATGCACTCAGCAGAAGCTGGTCGGGTGCAATGCCAATGCCCTCGTCGGCAAAGCGGCTCATCAGGATACGGCGCAGGGCCAATGAGCCACGTGTGGATCCGTATTCCAGCAACAGCGGCGCTTCGGCGCGCGCCAGCGAACGCAAGGCGCGACGCAGTGCATCGCTCGGCATCCAGTCAGGCGGAAGCCAGCCGCAGCCGGGTTTCAGCGTTGCAGCATCAGAATCGAGCGACTGGCGGGACACCCAGAACGGATCAACTGCACGATCGGTCTGAGGCAGATCCTGTGCCAGGGTGAGCGGCGGGAGCGCCGAGGCGCAGAC